>CAIXPS010000173.1 GCA_903921365.1 uncultured bacterium
ACCTGTTCGAAGCTTGCAGACTGGGCGGGGTAAAGCGCGTGATTTATGCCAGCACCAACCAGGTTGTATTCGGTTATATGAACCGTGGCCCGTTGCAGCCCGTGGTCAAAAGTGACGCGGAGCGCCGCCTTCCAAATGACACCCCGCGTATCGATCACACACAGCCAACGCGACCGCTCAACTATTACGCATGCAGCAAGGTGTTTGGCGAGGGTCTGGCGCACATGTATGCGCAAACACACGGCATGTCCTGTATCTGCCTGCGCATCGGCTGGGTGACTTCTGACGATCAGGTGTGGTCCTCGCGCGCGCGCGCCATCTGGTGCAGCCAGCGCGATGTGATCAATCTGGTCGAATGCAGCATCAATGCGCCGGATGCCTTGCGCTTCGATATCTTCTTCGGGCACTCGGATAACGCGGACAACTTTGTCGACATCCAGCATGCGAAGGACGTGCTTGGTTATTCGCCACAGGATCGCGCAGAAGATCGGCCTATCGTGAGCCCGACATGACCGTAACGGATCACGACCTGACAGGATATCCGCTGCCGCAACGCCTGGTGCGCGCGGCGCAGGAGATACTCGGCGAGAAAAGCGTCGCATGGCTGGCAGGCATCCCCGATATCGCGCGGCACTGTGCTCAGCAGTGGTCGTGCAATTTCGCCGCGCCATTTGAGTCACTTTCGTACAACTACGTTGCGCCAGGCAGACGAATGGATGGCAGCGCTGTCGTGCTGAAGGTCTGCATCCCCGGCCCGGAGTATGCAACTGAAGCCAATTGTCTGGCTGAGTACAACGGTGATGGCGCACTCCGCCTGCTCGCGCGTGACGATGCGCGCCAGGCGCTGCTGCTTGAGCGGCTGCTCCCAGGCGCCGCGCTCACAGCGCATCCAGACGTGGAAACGGCAACGCACATCGCTGCCGGGCTGATGCGGCGCCTGTGGCGTCCGTCGCAACAACGGGATTCCTACCCGACTGTGGCCGTCTGGATGCAACATATGGCCGACCGATCCCCTGGGGTTCTCGGCGCGGGACACCCGTTCCCACAAAGCTGGGTCAGCCGCGCGCTCGCTACTTACGCAGAACTTGCTCAGGATCAACCGGATGAGGTGCTGCTGCACGGCGACCTGCACATGGACAACATTCTGTCGGCGCAACGCGAGCCGTGGCTGGTCATCGACCCGAAGGGCGTGATCGGCCCGCCCATCTGGGAGACCGGCCCTCTCATCCTGAATGCGTTCCCGAACGGCTGTGATAGCGCAACTCAGCGAACACCCATTCACCGCATCGCGCGCCAGCTGGCAGCGGAACTCGCTTTTGACGTCAAGTCCGTCGCCGCATGGGGCATGGTTCGTTCAGTTCTGTCCGGGTGGTGGACTGTCGAGGATCACGGGTATGACTGGGAAGACAGCATTGCCATCGCCGGCATCCTGAACGACATGATCTGTTGAGCGCCACCTTGAATCTTTGATGATGTGTTGTATAATGATTGACAAAGCTATGAACAAAGTAATACTAACGTTGATTGGTGCAGCACTCCTTACCATAACTGGGTGCTCGGCGTCTTCGACCGCGAGCCAGCCGGCTCAACCGACTGCTAATACGACACAAGCGGCGGTGAAAGCCAGCGGGAAGATTGTTGCTGAAGGGCGAGTTGTCCCGGCAAAAAGCGCAGCGCTTGGTTTCACGGTGGGCGGGGTCGTGTCCGATGTCTTAGTGACAGAAGGCGCCATGGTGGAGGCGAACCAGGTTCTCATTCGTCTCGATTCGCGCGCGCAGGTCGCAGCGGTGGCTCAAGCGGATGCAGCCCTGCGCCGCACTCAGTCACGGTTGGCCGTGTTGAAGGCTGGCGCCCGCTCGCAGGAAGTGGAGTCGGCGAAGGCGGCGCTCGAAGGCGCACAGGCACAACTGGCTAAACTGCAGCAGGGCGCGCGCCCTGAGGATGTCGCAGCCGCGTCGTCGGCGATTGACATTGCGCAGGCACAGTAC
>CAIXPS010000174.1 GCA_903921365.1 uncultured bacterium
AGCCGTTGTGCAGGTCGTAAAGGAAACCGTGGTTGTCAATTCGACGACCGTAGTTGAGAAGACTGTCAACAAGGATGTTGTGGTTACAGCAACAACTCCCCCGACAGTTGCGCCGACTGCAGTGCCCGCCGCAAAGCCTTCGGATACTGTCGTGATCGGCCAGCAGCAGGAACCCAGCACGCTGCACCCAGCAATCGGTTCTGAGTCTGCGAAGACCATGGTGTTGAACGCCATTTTCGTGGGTTGCATGGGACAGAACGAGAAGCAACCGCCGGAATGGATCCCATTGGGTTGCGAAACTGTCCCGACACTCGACAATGGCGGCGCGAAGCTGGTCGGCGACGGCGCAGATCAACACCTCGAGACCACATACAAGATCAAGAAGGGTTGGCGCTGGACAGATGGAACACCCGTCACGACCAAAGATGTGATCTACGCCTGGCAACTTCAGATGGACCCCGACTTCGCTATCGCTGACCGTTCAGCGCTTGAGAAGATATTCGACGTTAAGGTTGTCGACGACAACACCTACGTTGTGTCTCTCATGAGCGAGAAACAAGTGAAGGCAGCAGCTGCCGGGACGCTCAAGGGCAATGTTCCTTTCGAAAAACTGAAGGACGATTATACGGCCGCTGGCTTTGATACGCAGGTTGGCCCCGTAGTTGACCCGGTGTACTGGTTAATCCAGCCTGGCTGGTTGCCTGCCGCGGTGCTCAGCAAGGTAGCCGCAAAGGATCAGGATTCCAGTGACTATGCCAAGAAGCCGATGGGTGATGGCCCATACGTTGTAACCGCATGGAAGGAAGGTCAGGAAATTGACCTCACCGCCAGCGACAAGCCGTTCCCATTGGGCGACCCCAAGATCAAGAACGTCGTCTTCCGCTTTATCTCTGGCGGCGTCGGCCCCATCATCGCTGCACTGCAGAAAGGTGAAGTTGATGTGGTGCCTGGCAACGTGGGTGGATTGAGCATGTCGGCCGCCCCAGATCTGGACAAGATCACCGCAGCCGGTGTGTACAAAGTGACCTGGGTTACAGGTTACTCGTGGGAACATCTTGATGTGAACACGCTGAAGGCTCCGCTGAATGACCCCAAAGTGCGCAATGCGTTGTTCTATGCGATTGACAAGAAGGCCTACATCGACAGCCTGTATTTCGGCAAGGCCGAAGCGGTCGATCTGCCCGGCCCGACTACCGCGAAGAACTCGTGGGGGTATAGCGACAACTACACCAAACATAGCTTCGATATCGAGAAGGCCAAGTCCTTGCTGAAAGAAGCGGGTTGGGATTGCGCCGCTTTCCCGTGCACGAAGAAAGAAGGCGACAAGACAGTGAAGCTGACATTCACGCTTCAGACTACGACCCGTTCTGACCGCCAGCAGTTGGCCCAGGTGCTGCAGCAGCAGTGGAAGAAGATCGGCGCCGATGCGAACCTCCAGTTCCTCGAGTCCCGCAACTTCTTCGCCGCAGCTGCCGCGGGCGGCCCGCTCTCTTCCGGCACGTTCGACCTCGGTCTGTACACGTGGTCCGGCGGCGACGATCCGAGCTTCTACGGCCTGTATGCCTGCGCGAATGTCCCGAGCAAGGCAAACAACTTCTCCGGTCAGAATAACCCTGGCTGGTGCAACAAGGACGCAGATGCGGCCATGAAGCAGTCTGAGCAGACCATTGATACGCTCTCGCGCGACAAGCGCAAGCCATTGATCGAGAAGTTCTTCCAGGCTTTCTCTGCGGATGTCCCAGTGATTCCGTTGCATGCCGCGACAGAACCGATTGTGGCTCGCGCAGGCCTGGCAAACTTCAAGCCCGGTTTGACTCAGTACGCGATGCCAACATGGAATATCTGGGAGTGGACCCTGTCCAAGTAGTTGCATTGCTGTGATCCCGTGAACGTTGATGCAAGTGTAATCTCTTAGGAGACTAAGGGTTCGGACGGGCGAGGGACTCAGTCCCTCGCCTGACGTTTTTACGTAAGAATGTCAGTATGAGCAAATTCATCCTTCGACGTGTGGGACAGTCGTTTGTCCTGCTTCTTTTTATCTCAATGCTGCTATACGTCGTGCTCAACCTGGTGCCAGGCGGGCCGTTTGACATGCTGAAGTTGTCAAACCCGCGCATCACCCAGTCTCACATAGACCGGTTGAACGCCCTGCTTGACCTGGATAAGCCACTGCTGCCGGGTCAATACTGCCCGGTCGTCACAGGCGTCAAACAAGAGTGCCGTTTTGACGTCGGGCGGTATGTGCGCTGGCTTGGGAAGGTCGTACAGGGCGACTTCGGCAAGTCCTGGACGATGAAAACCGGCACTGCCGTGAACGGTATGATTGCCGGGCGCGTCGGTTATACCCTGTTGTTAATGGTATTATCGACTTTCTTTGCTATCATAATCGCAGTTCCCATCGGGATTTACTCTGCGGTTCACCAATACTCTAAACTCGACTATTTTGTGACCGCCCTCGCCTTTTTCGGGCAATCGATGCCTACCTTCTGGACAGGGCTGATGGCGATCTCTATTTTTTCGGTTGGACTAGATATTTTCCCCACCGGCGGTGTGCGAACTTCCGGCTCAAGTGGGGACATTATCGAAGCGATTTCGCGTATTCTGTCGTTTGGCACTGCTTATCCGGCGATGGCTGGACAGGAAGGGCAGGTCATTCTGGACGGACTGTTGCATGTGGCGCTTCCTTGTCTGGTGCTTACGTTCTATAATCTTGCCGGTTGGAGCCGTTACACTCGCTCGTCGATGCTCGAGGTGCTTCGGCAGGACTATATGCGCACCGCTCGCGCCAAAGGCTTAAGCGAGCGTGTCGTGATTATCAAGCATGGCTTGCGCAATGCGCTGATTCCTCTGGTAACGATCATCGCGCTTACAATCCCCGGCTTATTCGGCGGGGCGCTCATCACTGAAACGATCTTTTCGTGGCCCGGCATGGGTAGAATGCTGGTCGAAGGCATCGAAAACGTGGATTGGCCGGTCGTTCAGGGAATTTTGGTGATTACGGCCTTCTTAGTCGTATTCTCGAATTTACTGGCCGACATTATGTACGCGGTTGTTGACCCGCGCATCTCCTATAGTTAGGGCACACCAAGATCATGACTTCAACTACAAGTACTGTGCTGAAACCGAGTCCATCCGCGCTATCGAATGACAAATCCATTAGTCAGTGGGGCATGGCCTGGCGTCGATTACGCCGCCATCGTCTGGCGATGATTGGTCTGGTGATTCTGGCCGTTATTGTTGTGTCAAGTCTGGCCGCGGACTGGATTGCCCCATACACATTCGATGATATTGACCTCGGTCGAACTTACGCCCCAGTCATGTCCCAGGGCGACGTAGGCAAGCCACTACACTATCTCGGGACCGACGGCCTTGGCCGGGATGTGTTTACACGCCTGTTGTATGCAGGACGTGTTTCTCTAGGTGTGGCACTCTCTGTGACGATCCTGGTAACTATTATTGGTGTCGTTGTTGGCGCCTTCTCAGGTTACTTTGGCGGCGTTGTTGATACAGTCCTGATGCGCTTTACGGACGTGATGCTGACCTTGCCCGACTTGCCGTTGCTGTTGATTCTATCAAGCAGTTTGCGCCAGTTCGTCGCCTTGCAGGATGCGCTGGGTGATGCGCTCGGTGTGGTGATCATGATCATCGTGCTCACGCTCTTTGGCTGGATGTTTGACGCGCGACTGGTGCGAGGTCAGTCCCTGAGCCTGCGGACGCGCGAGTTTGTCGATGCCAGCCGCTCACTGGGCGCCAGCCAGGCGCGCATCGTGTTCAGCCACATTGTGCCGAATGCGCTTGCGCCCATCATCGTGTCCGCGACACTCGGTTTCGGCGGTGTGATTCTTTCGGAATCCGCGTTGTCGTTCCTCGGTTTTGGGATCATGCCTCCTACGCCTACGTGGGGCAATATGTTGAATGACGCTCGCAGCGCCCCTCTTCAGTATTTGTTTGTGCAAGCGCTCTCACCCGGTTTCTGTATATTTCTGACGGTGTTGTCGATCAACTTCGTTGGCGACGGGCTGCGTGATGCACTGGATCCGCGCCTGAAGATGTAACCCATACCCGTTGATATGTACCAGGAATCTGCCAAAGTACAGGTGAAGCCTCTCAACCTGCTCATCGGGATTGTGGGTTTTATCGCCGTTGCACTTTATGGTTCTGTGGCGATGGCTGCACAGGACGGGCTTTGGTTTGTTCCGGGGTTCAGCGAGCGGCCGGTTCGCATCGTTGTGTATAACGCCGGTAAGCGGTCAGAGTTTACGCCGGGAACTGCGGGATTCACAGAGCTTTCAAACGCCGTGGTCGAAAGCCTGAACAAGGGGGCGTATCGCCAGTCCGGTATCGGGTTGTCAGAGGGTTCGCTGCAAGATGCTTATGACGTTTATAAGTCTGTGGAGGTTTATTTCAGCCGGCCCGTGAAGTTGCATGCGGCATTCAATACGTATAATCCGATCGTGATGCTGTTTCCGATTACAGGGCGGCATTCAGAAGTGCCGACGGTTTTCTTTGGCAGTGGAGGCATCTTTATTTCTAATTCACCGGTGTTGAACACGGTAGAACCGATTCGCGCGGCGCTGATTTCACTTGGACTATAGCAATAACACGTTATACTCAGGCACAATCGAGACATGATGATCATAAAGGTGCGTGCATTTGCTAAGCAACGATTTTATGACTTTTATTGAGACACGTTGAACGATATTTACTCGAGGAGAACTAGAACTAAATGGGTGCAAATGTGAAGGCCGATTCACCATCGGTTGTGCCTTCAAATGTGAAGGCCACAGCCAAAAGTGACTATATGCTTGATATTCAGGGGCTGAAGACCTACTTCTACACTGAAGATGGTGTAGTGAAGGCAGTCGACGGCGTTGACCTGCAATTGAAGCGTGGTGAAACTCTCGGTATCGTGGGTGAGTCCGGTTGCGGTAAGAGTGTTACATCCCTGTCCGTGATGCGGTTGATCGGCTCTCCAGGCAAGATACTCGAAGGCAAGATCAACTTCGATGGCACAGACCTGCTGAAATTGCCGGAAAACCAGATGACCAAGATACGCGGCAATCGTATCTCGATGATCTTTCAGCAACCGACAACCTGTTTGAACCCTGTTTTTAAGATTGGCGACCAGGTATCCGAAGTGCTGAACATTCACAAGAGCCTGGGCAAGGAAGCGGGTCAGAAACGGGCGATTGAGCTGCTGCGCATGGTCGGTATTCCCGAACCTCAGAAGCGCGTCAATTCGTATCCCCACGAGATATCCGGAGGTCAGGCGCAACGCGTGATGATCGCAATGGCGCTGGCCTGTGCGCCCGAACTGCTCATCGCCGACGAGCCGACTACCGCCCTCGACGTGACGATTCAAGCCCAGATTCTTGACCTGATGCGCGATCTGCGCACGAAGACGGGCACGTCAATTTTGTTGATCACGCATGATATGGGTGTGATCGCTGAAATGGCCGAGCGCGTGATTGTCATGTACGCAGGCATGGTTGTCGAGCAGGCAGATGTCAAGACCCTTTTCGCGCGACCGTTGCATCCGTACACTAAGGGGTTGCTTGGTTCAATCCCGGTGCTCGGTAAGGTGCGCGATCGCCTGGACGTCATTCCTGGCTCCGTGCCCAACTTGCTGAACCCGCCTCCAGGATGCCGTTTCGAACCCCGCTGCCAAGCGTGTGAAGGGGTGATGCGCGAGCGGTGTCGTGTGGAAGTTCCGCCCTTGCGCGAGGTCGAACCGGGTCACTTTGTGCGCTCGTGGCTGTACGGCAATTGACACTATAGCCCTGAACGACATAGATAGAAAACGAGCGGAACCAAAAAACAAACAGAAGCTGGCTGGAGAATAACAACATGACGATGACTTCGGAGCCCAAGGTGAAATCCGGAATCCCGACTGATGCGAACAACGATATTTTGCAGGTCAAGGATCTCGTGAAGTTTTTCCCGATTAAGGGCGGCATCCTGCAGCGCACGGTGGCGCAAGTGCAGGCAGTGAACGGTGTATCTTTCAGTGTCAAACAGGGTGAGACACTGGGTCTGGTGGGCGAGTCCGGCTGCGGCAAGACCACGGTGGGTCGGACATTGTTGCGTTTGACCCCCGCCACCAGCGGTAGCGTCGTTTTTGAGGGAAAGGATCTCTTCAAGTTGAACTCAACGGAGTTGAAGAACATTCGTCGCGACATGCAGATCATCTTCCAGGATCCCTACTCCTCGCTGGATCCGCGCATGCCCATCGGCGAAAGTGTGGCCGAAGGGTTGCTGGTGCATGGCGAACGTGACGGCAAGAAACGCAACGCGATGGTCATGGAAATGCTCAAGAAGGTCGGTCTTGAGGATTATCATGCGCGCCGCTATCCGCACGAGTTCTCCGGCGGCCAGCGCCAGCGCATTGGCATTGCGCGCGCGCTTGCGTTGCGCCCCAAGTTCATCGTGTGCGATGAGCCGGTTTCGGCGCTGGACGTGTCAATCCAGTCACAGGTTCTGAACTTGCTCAAAGACCTGCAAAAGGAATTCGGTTTGACTTATTTGTTCATCGCCCACAACCTCGGCGTCGTTGAACATATCAGCGATCGCGTCGGTGTGATGTATCTGGGCAAGATGGTAGAACTCACGGATCGTGAAAGCATATTCCGCGATCCGCTGCACCCGTACACCAAGGCGTTGCTGTCGGCCATCCCGATTCCCGATCCGACGATCCACCGCGAGCGCATCATCCTGCAGGGCGATGTGCCGAGCCCGATCAACCCGCCCAGTGGTTGCAACTTCCACCCCCGTTGCCCATGGGCGATTGACAAATGCAAAACCGATCAGCCCCCATTGGAAGAAATGCGTCCCGGCCACTTCGCCGCCTGCTGGGTTGCCAGACAGCGCGTCGCGGACGAGAAGCTGCTTCAGCCCATCACAAGCG
>CAIXPS010000175.1 GCA_903921365.1 uncultured bacterium
CTAGGGCGGCAAAATCAGCTTGACGAGGCGGGCCTCCAGGCTCACGAGGTAAGCAGCGGAGTCTTGCCGAAAGTGGCGCTGGCAAACTCGCGATTGACGGCGCTTGTCTAAGGAAGCCCTAAACGAACGCCAGTCTTGCACATCACACTGGGCCAGATCATCGGCAGAGAAGGCGCGTTGGCGTGTAGCCACGGCAGCGATCAGACGTGCCGAGCCACGCACGACTAAAGAGGGGGAGGCGACTTTGCGTCCACTGGCACGGCGCTCGTGATAGCGAAACGATCCAAATAGGTGTTCAAGGTCATTGTTAGTGCGCGGCAGATCGGCGACTGCATAGCAGTGAAACAAACCCGGCCAATAGCTGCGTGAGACGGTCATAAAATGTTCTACAGCCGCGGCCAGATCACCTGCGCTGGCGCGCCAACGCGACATAGCACCGAGTAGTCCGCTGAACTGCTGACGAACCTGCGCACTCGAGTGAGAATCGTCATTGTTGAGGATATGCGCGGCCTGATGCACCCACCCGAAGGCACGTTCGATGGGAGGCCACAGGCTGGCCGTGTCAGCCAAGCCACGCCGCAACACGCCCTGCAGCTTCAACAGCACCTTGGGCAAGGCCCCCCTTTTTCAGCCCGATCAAGGCTGGTCAAAATCTCACTCAAACGCGTATGTAGTTGTAAGCCTGAAGCTTCCAGCGGTGGATGCCCATCATCGGTCAGCGCACTGCGCACAGCCGCGCAGTACCCGTGCACAACGTCGGCCAACTCGTCTGTACGCCCTTCCACACTGCGCTCCAACGGACGAATACCTCGCACGCGTTTCTTCAACTCTTTCTTGGCATGCCGATCCGCTTCATAGATCGGTAGTCCCGCTTCGCGCAGGTAATGGAACTGGCACAACTGGTGCGGTGCATCCGGGAATACGCGTGCCACTGCATTGCGGATTGTGTGCTGACCATCGCTGATGCAGCCTGCTACCTGCACACCCTGTGGTAGGCCAGCCTGCACCTCTTTCAGCAACTGCGCTAAATCTTCCGTCGCTGCCGACAACAGCGACCGCGCCAACATGATCTCGCCACTCAAACACTCCCGGATCACCCACAGCACTTCATGCCCCACATCTGGCTGCAGCCCATCCATTGCCAAGATTATCCGCCCTTGACGCTTCAACACGCGCTTCAGTCGTGGCGTGTTCGTTAGCGACACCGCCAACAACTCATCATAGCGATCTAACAGATGCGTGACTGTCCGTTCGCTGATCTCGACTTTCCTCTCACTCAACCGTGCGTGAATCTCCGGCACGCTCCGATGCTCCTGATAGCGCAGCGCCCCCACCAACGCGATTACGTCCATCCCAAATTCATGCCCCGGTAGCGCCCACTGCCCTTCTTCCTCCGGCCGACATGCTTTGTGGTGTCGCCCACACTTTACATTGCTACAGCAACGAACTTTCAGCCGCAGTTGCACCACCCGTCCATTCAACATTGACACACTGCGCCAGTTGTCGTACGCATACCGCATTGGTTTGCCACAATTTGTACACACCGTGTTTACACAACTCAGCACCTTTTCTTCTGTCGGCTTCGGCCGCGCTTTTGTCCTCGCCATTCCGCTAGTTTACTTTACTGCCCTAGAAAAAAAGATCGCCGAGACGGACGCCATCTTCGCACAAATCAAGTGCGTGAACGAGGAGGCAGACGCAAGCGAAACAATGCTACGCATATCGTGTGATGCCAAAGCTGTGGTAAAAATCGGTGCGTTCTCGCGCCTGGGGAATAGTCGAGTAAACGTTCGTGCAGCAGATCACGACTTTCGCGGGGATGAAGTCGTGATCCCATACGGTATTTTCTTGCCCAAGTATGGTGCGTTGAGCTTGTATTTGTGCCGATCAAAGGCGACTGCTGACTTTATCGTTGATTGTCTGAGTTCCTGGTGGCTCAACACAAAAGCATGTTTCCCGCAGGTGACCAAACTTGTCATCGACTTGGATAACGGACCTGAGAATCACAGTCGCAGAACGCAATTCATGAAGCGCATGGTGGACTTCAGCGCGCAGCATCAGATTGATGTGCGGTTAGCTTACTATCCGCCCTATCACAGTAAATACAACTCCGTTGAACGTTGTTGGGGTGTGCTGGAGCAGCACTGGAATGGCGGTTTGCTAGACAGCTTGGATGCAGTGGTTGGTTACGCGAAATCCATGACCTACAAAGGCCACTCGCCAGTTGTACACGTCATCAATCAGGTCTACCAGACGGGCGTACGGTTAACTCAGGCGCTCATGGCTGAAATCGAAATGCAGATATCCAGATTCGAAACACTTGGGCGTTGGTTCATCGACATTAGCTGTTCGCAATTTCGTGAGGCCGTCACTTAATTCATTGGATCGGCCTAAATAAGATACTTACAGGAGATAACAGGATGTACCTATCAAAGCCTCATCCACTGCAACCAAATGGTGAGGGTGTACTCGTGACAGGTTGTTCGTCCGGCATTGGATGGGCAACGGCTCTACACCTGGCACGCAGTGGCTTTACAGTATTTGCCACAGTCCGTAAACAGTCGGATGCCAACAGCCTGCAGCAACTGCATGAACCCAACCTAATCCCTATCTGTCCATTCGACTTGACGCAACGGGACCAGGTTCTAGGTATCCATGATCAGATATCAGCCGACTTGACAAAACGAGGAAAAAGCGGTCTGTACGCTATCGTCAACAATGCCGGCAGCGGATCAATCGCCCCGATCGAGTTGATGGATATGGACAAATTCCACGTCGAGTTGCAGGCGCGCCTGTTGGGACCAATCGCACTGCTCCAGTCCTTCCTTCCGCTAATCCGTGAGGCCAATGGGCGGATTATCTGGATCGTGACACCGGCGCTCATCACCACCCCTTATGTATCAAGCATCCATGCCTGCGACTTCGCGGTCAACTGTCTGGTGCGCACGCTTAACATGGAACTCAAGCCCTGGAACATTCCCAATATCATGATCCGCTGCGGCGGTATTCAAACATCTGCATCTGACAGAAGCAACTCTGAATTGGAGGCTGCATATAGAAACTGGCCACAAGAACGCTATGCGCTCTACTCTGCGGCCTTGAAAAAACTGCAACATGAATTCGCCGTATTCGACCAGAAGCGCACACCATCCGAAGAGGTGGCCAAGGTAGTAGCACAGGTGTTATGCGCCTCCAGGCCAAAGCCAAGGCGCCAAGTGGGCCACATGTCCCGGATAGCATCACTTCTGGAATGTCTTCCGCAAGAACTTGCAGATAACTTAATCGGCATGCGTCGATAACAGGCTTATGTCGGCGATCGCAGCCCGCATCGCCACACGATCATCCCATGGCGTTTCGACCGTGCCGAAGCACATCGACTGCTCGTGGCCCTTGCCACAGGCCATCACAGTGTCACCGGGATGCGCTAGCCGGCAGGCGGTGCGGATCGCCTCGCCTCGGTCGGGAACGCGATGCAATTCGACCCCCGGCGCTTTGCTTGCCGCGACACCCTCTACCATATGATCGAGAATATCATCGAGGTTCTCGCGGCGCGGATCCTCGGCAGTGATCACTACCACGTCGGCGTGCTCCGCGGCCACGCGCCCCATCATCGGGCGCTTCTGCACATCGCGTTCACCGGCGCATCCGAAGACAACGATCAGCCGACCGGGGGTGATGGCTCTCACAGCGCGTAAGGCCTGTTCCAACGCGTTCGGCGTATGGGCAAAGTCCACAATCGCCGTAAAGGCCTGCCCGGCATCAATGCGCTCAAGCCGTCCGGGAACTCCCTGAAACGCAAAGGCGCCTGCTTGAATCGCAACAGTTGGTATGTCCAGCGCTATCGAGATCGATACTGCCGCCATGAGATTCGAGATGTTAAAATCGCCGATCAACGGGCTGCGCAATTCAATCTCGCCGCGCGGCGTCGCCAGTGTCAGATATATGCCGTCGGGCGCATAACGCTGCGCTCTCGCAGTCACGGCGCCTGACGCCGGGATGCCGGCCACATCCCCTTTGGAATAGATGATCTGCCGCTTGACTGGGATTGCGCGGAGATAATCGTATGAGAAGGGGTCATCGGCGTTAAGCACCGCAGTAGGCGTTACTAGTGGTTTATGAAAAACAACCGCGCGTGGTGCACCCACCATCTCGAACAGCCGCCCCTTCGCAGCGCGATAGGCCTCATACGAGCCGTGTAGATCGAGGTGTTCGTGCGTGATATTCGTCACGACGGCAACGTCGAAGTCCACGCCATCGACGCGGTGATGCGCCAGACCATGCGAGGTCACCTCGAGCACACAGTGTGTCATACCGGCGGCGCGCATCTGCGCCAGATAATCCTGGATCTCGTCTGCGCGCGGCGTCGTCGTGTGCAGGCCAGTGTCCAGAACCCGCTCGCCGATCACTGCATTCACCGTGCTGATCATCCCGACGCGCAACCCCGCAGCCTTGAGCATGCTGTATGCCAGGTTCGTGGTCGTGGTCTTGCCATCCGTCCCGGTAATGCCGACCATGACGAGATCGCGCGCCGGGAAATCATGCCACGCGGCGCACAGGTGGGCGAACGCCTCGCGGCCGTCATGGACCACGACCTGCGGCACACTCAACTCAGCCTGGCCGCGTTCGCACACAATCGCGACCGCGCCACGCCTGACCGCGTCGGGGATGAACTTGTGACCATCGACGGCCACTCCGGGATAGGCCACGAACACAAATCCGGGTTGCACGCGCCGATTGTCATCGGTAATCCCTGCGACCTCAACGTCGCTGTCGTGAGGAATCACCTCGATGCTGCCAGCCAGTAGAGGGTCGATTAGCTGTTTGAGTGTCTTGGTCATCACACGGAATTCTCGCACGCTCCCGTTTCAGAATATCAGAATATCTGCCACTGGAATTTTTGAGTCGCGCCCATATAATTCAGCAGCATGAATCAAACCGCCGCTATTGTCCCGTTGCGCCTCATCATCGGACTCGTGACCAGCAGCGCCATCGGGCTGCTGGCCTACCGCCGCAGATCCCTGTCGCGCAGCGGTGTCGCGGGGGCGGTCATTACGGGCACATTGCTTTTCGGACTGGGCGGTTTTGCGTGCGGGATTTTGCTGGTGACGTTTTTTGTCACGTCCTCCGCGCTGAGCCGCTACAAGGCATCGCGCAAGGAAACGGTCGCCGAGCAGTTCGACAAAGGCGGGCAGCGCGACCTGGGTCAGGCGCTCGCCAATGGCGGCGCCGCCACTGTATTCGGCGTTTGCAGCGGGATTGCAGTGCTGACAGATGCGCCGCCGGCCGTCGTCATGCTGTGCCTGGCAGCGGTGATTGGCGCACTGGCATCCGCCAATGCCGATACGTGGGCAACCGAACTCGGCGTGCTCAGCCGGTCTGCGCCGCGCCTGATCACCAATCTGGGACGAACGGTCGAGGCCGGGACATCGGGCGGAATCACCCTCACCGGCACACTCGCAGCCGCGGGCGGCGCTTTCGTCATCGGGCTGGCCTACCTTGCGTCAGGGCTCATTGCGCGCCTGTTCAACTTCAATGACCAATCAGCCACAATGTTTGCGTTATTCAACACCCGGACTTCACCCGTCGGACAGTCGATCGGATTACTGGCAGGCGCGCTCGCAGGCGGGCTGGCTGGTTCATTGCTGGATAGTTTACTCGGCGCAACGGTCCAGGCAATGTACTATTCGAATCGCCGCCACAAACCCACCGAGCGCAAAACAGAGCGCGACGGCGCCGCCAATCAGTTTGTGCGCGGATGGCTTTGGATCAACAACGATTGGGTAAACTTTTTATCAACTTTGGGAGGCGCCGCCATAAGCGCTCTTGTATTTTCGTTTTTTGTCGCATAATAGGCAGCGCGCTAATAAACCGGATAATGCCTCGGACATCCTGAGCATGCAGCAGCGCATCGAACAACTTTGAATGGAAAGTACAGCTAACTATGATTAAGACGCCTGATTGGGTTAAAGACGCGATCTTTTACGAGATATTCCCGGATACGTTTGCGCAATCGGCTCGCGTAGCCAAACCCTCTAACCTGGAAGCATGGGACGCCAAACCATCGACATATGGATTCAAAGGCGGCGACTTGCTTGGTGTGGCCGAACACCTCGACTATCTGCAGGACCTGGGCATCAACGCCATCTACTTCACGCCAGTCTTCCAGTCCACCGCCAACCACCGCTATCACACACAGGATTACTTCCGCATCGATCCGATCCTTGGCGGCGATAAGGCATTCAAGGAATTGCTGAACAACGCCCACCGCCGCAATATCCGCGTCATCATCGACGGTGTCTTCAATCATGCCAGCCGGGGTTTCTACCAGTTCAACCATTCGCTCGAGAACGGCGCATCATCGCCCTACATTGACTGGTTCACGATCAGAGGATTCCCACTGCACGCTTACGAAGGCAAACCGGTGAACTACGAGGCGTGGTGGGGCATCCCGGCGTTGCCCAGGCTTAACACTCAGCTTCCCGCAGTGCGCGAATTTATCTTCAGCGTGGCCGAATACTGGCTGCGCCAGGGCATCGACGGCTGGCGCCTCGATGTGCCGGGCGAAATCAACGACGACGAGTTCTGGCGCGAGTTCCGGCGCCGGGTGAAAACGATCAACCCCGACGCGTACATCGTGGGAGAAATCTGGCACGAGGCGCAACGCTGGCTGCAAGGGGACCAGTTCGACGCGGTAATGAATTATCTGTTTACCAAGGCCGCCGTCGGCTTCTTCGTCAAGGACAAAAAAGATGAGGCGCTTACTGCGAGTGCGGGATATTCACCCGTGCAGAATCTGGACGCGCCGGGCTTCGCTTATAGCGTCAATACCACGCTTGGCCTGTACGATAACGCCGTCAACCTGGCGCAGATGAACCTGCTGGACAGCCACGATACCGGGCGCTTCCTGTCCATTGCAAAAGGCGATATCAGCTCGCTCAAACTGGCGACCCTGTGGCAGATGACCTACCCGGGCGCGCCGTGCATCTACTACGGCAACGAAATCGGCATGCTGGGCGGCAAGGATCCGGACTGCCGGCGCGCCTTTCCGTGGGACAGCCCATCAAAGTGGGATACCGGCATTCTGCAATATATGCGCGAGTGCATCGCACTGCGCAAGAAATACTCCGCCCTGCGCACCGGCGAATTCCGCTTCATCTACGCCGAAGGCAATGTGGTCGCCTATCTGCGCAGTCAGGGGTCGCAGAGGTTGATCGGGATACTGAATGCAGGGCCGGCCGCCGCGATCAACATTGTGATCCATCCGGAATTCGGCCTGCCAAACGGGGCGCAACTGACCACCGTTTTTGGCCCATCGGCGACTTATCAAGTCGCCGATGGGATGTTGAACAATATCAACATCGGCAAACGCGAGGGCGTTGTGCTGGCCTGTTAACCCTTTCCCGAAAGCTTGCGAGACAAACGGGTTAAAGACAACACGAACCCGTTGATGCCATGCGGGCCATAGGGCTCATAAGCTTGCATGCGCGTAATCAAGCCGTCTTTGGTCTCGATCACGAATATCTGCGGGAAGTTGAGCCGCATGCCCTGTTTCAACACGTGCGCAGTGTCCACTTCGATCACTGCGCTCGTGTGGTTGTCGGCCTCGAAGTATGTGGTGATGGTAAAGCCCATCTTCTGCATCGCGCCAAAACCCCACGCCAATCCGTCGCGGATGGCTGCTTTCCCGACCATGCGTGGAGTCGGGTAATGGGGGTCTATCAGGACACAGGCGTCGGCAAAATAAGGTAGCACGGCGTCTATATCCATCTTCATCACAGCGTCAAAAGCGCGTTCGACAGTGCTTCGTAGTTCAGTAGTCATCAGCTAAATTCTCCTGTATGGGGGCGCCATCACATGGTTGAAATAACAATGCGATGATACCGCAAAATAGCTCAATAAAGAGGCGCGTCCAACCCTTTTATAATACGCGCCTCATGAGTGTTAAAGAACGTAATCAGGACTTGCGCATGGTGATGGAGCTTGTGTATGCCCATCTCCCCAACACACTGGCGGACAGCGATCTCTGCAAGGATATCTGCGCCGTCGTCGCGATCAACCTGCGCCGTGTGGCGGAAGATACCGAGAAATCCGCCGCCGCATGGGACAAAAAAGCCTATCACAGCAAGGCGGATGAACTGCGCCGTGAGATGGCGTGGGTGTTGCCCGCAGCACAAGTGGCAGAGTCGCTGGCGTACCTACCGTCGAAATTCACGAAGAACGATATGGCGAGATTGCGCGCCGTCATCCCCGAGGATGTGGACCTCGAGGCAGCCAAGCGCGCGCGATTCAAAGATGTTTCAGTCCTTCGAGGGGCCGCGGCCGCCGCCCGCCAAACGCTGCTTAAGAAAAAGTAAGGGTTGACGTGGTAAAATGAAACGTTACTAAAAAGCCCGCGCGTGTATCTGCGCCTTGGAGTGGAGACGCGCAAAATAGCAAAGAGAAGAGTGCTTTGCTGAAAGGAAATAGATATGGCATTATCCAAAGGTGAAAAGAAAGAGATCATGGAGCAGTTTGCTGTGAAGCCGGGAGATACCGGCTCGTCCGAAGTTCAGATTGCTGTGCTGACAAAGCGCATCAACCAGCTCAACGAGCACCTGAAGTTGCACAAGCACGACCAGGGCACGCGCCACGGTTTGCTGGCTATGGTGGGTCGCCGTCGCGCCCATCTCAAGTATCTCATGGCGCAGAACCCGACGGGGTATAAGGAAATCCTTGCCAAGCTTGGCTTGCGCAAGTAAACAGACCAGTCTTTGAGAGGAAGTAAAGGGCGAGTTCTGGCGAAGATCGCCCTTTTTGTATATATCTGCTGTGGTAGATGTTAGAGATCAGTCACATGGCACAGGCGCGAGTGGCACTGGGTGTTTGATCTCTAACCTCTATCCTCCAACTGCGCGGGAAGCGCGCAACAGGCTGCATGACGCATTAAGCAGCTTGAGCACATAAGTTCAATAGTTCAGTTAGTGGGAGTAATATGTCTTCAAATGATGTGACGATGGTTCTACCGGCTCAGAAGCCTGAGAATCATGTCTATACAGCGATGATCGGCGACAAGCAGATCACAGTGGAAACCGGTCGTCTGGCGCGTCTCGCCGGCGGCGCCGTGACCGTTCGAATTGGCGACACTATCGCCCTGGCTACCGCTACCATGTCAACGCAGGTGCGGTCGGGAATTGACTTTTTCCCGCTCAGCGTGGAATATGAGGAGCGGCTTTACGCGGCCGGGCGCATCCCCGGTTCGTTCTTCCGGCGCGAAGGCCGGCCAGCCGAGGCAGGCATTCTGATCTGCCGGCTGGTCGATCGCCCGCTCCGCCCGCTTTTCCCGGATGACCTGCGCAATGACGTGCAGATCATCATCACCGCCATATCGCATGACCAGATCAACGATATCGACGTGATGGCGATCAACGCGGCGTCGGCGGCGCTCATGATCTCCGATGTCCCGTTCACCACCCCTGTCGGCGCTGTGCGCGTCGGGCTGATCAACGGCGACTTTATCCTCAACCCCACCATCCCCGAGATGGAGTACAGCGACCTTGACCTGCGCATCGCAGGCACGAAGGAAGCCATTGTGATGGTGGAGTGCGGCGCGAACGAAGTGGACGAGGCGACGATGATCAAGGCATTGCGCCTGGGTCATGAATCTATTCAGGAATACATCGCCGTCCAGGAAAAGATGCGCGCTGATGTCGGCAAGGTCAAGGCCGATTACAAGAAATTCGGCACAAATAAGGAATTCAACCAGCAGGTGCGCGATCGCGTGGGCAGCCGCATCCAGAACGTCATTGACACCACGCTCGATAAGACCGAGCGCAGCGGCTTCCTCGATACGATCGAGGGCGAGGTGATGGCGCAGATGGTGGCGATTGGCGATGTGGTCGCCGATGAACTGCATCAGGTGATCAAGAACGTCACAAGCGAAGCAGTGCGCGAGCGCATTCTGCGCGACGGCATCCGCCCGGACGGGCGCACCCCGCATCAGATTCGCGCCATATGGTGCGAAGTAGGCGATCACCTGTCGCCCCGCGCGCATGGCGCCGGACTGTTCACTCGCGGCGAGACCCAGGTGTTGAGCATCGTCACCCTTGGCAGCAAGGATGATGCGCAAAAGCTCGATGGTCTATATCCGAACGACGAGAAGCGCTACATGCACAACTACAACTTCCCCCCCTACAGCACGGGTGAAGCCAAAGTGTTGCGCGGCAGCAGCCGTCGCGAAGTGGGTCACGGCGCACTCGCCGAGCGCGCACTCGTGGCGGTAATCCCCGACGAGGACAGCTTCCCCTACACGTTGCGCGTGGTCAGCGAAGTGCTTTCGTCCAATGGCAGCACATCGATGGGCAGCGTATGCGGCAGCACACTGGCTCTAATGGATGCCGGCGTGCCAATCAAGGCGCCCGTCGCCGGCATTGCGATGGGTCTGATCACTGATAGCAAGGGTGGATACGCAATTCTGAGCGACATCCAGGGTCTCGAAGACCACATCGGCGACATGGACTTTAAGGTTGCAGGCACGAGCAAGGGCATTACAGCGCTGCAGATGGATATCAAGATATCCGGCATCACCGCCGAAATCCTTGAGAAAGCGCTTACGCAGGCGCAGGAAGGCCGCATGGCTATCCTCGCGAAACTGCTGGAAGTGCTGCCCGAGCCGCGCACAAGCATCAAGGCGCATGCCCCGCGCATGCTCGTGGTTCAAGTTGACGTCGAGAAGCTCGGTATGATTATCGGCCCCGGCGGCAAAACCATCCGCAGCATCCAGGAACAGACCGGCGCCCGCATCGACATTGAAGATGACGGTCGTGTGTTCATTTCATCGGCGGATGGCCCCTCGGCTGAGCGCGCCCGCGAAATGGTCGAATCGTATTCGACCCCGATCAAGGTTGGCAACATCTATACCGGCAAAGTTGTGCGCATCACCGACTTCGGCGCGTTCGTCGAGCTTGCGCCAAAGACCGACGGCATGGTGCACGTCTCACAACTGTCCGATCATCCGGTGCAGCAGGTCACTGACGAGATTAGTCTTGGACAGGAGATCAGCGTGATGGTGACGGCCATCGACGACGGCGGCAAGATTCGGCTGAGCCGCAAGGCCGTGCTCGAAGGCATGACGCTTGAGGAAGCCATCGAGTCCGACAGCCGCGGCGGCCCGCGCCGCAGCAGCGGCGGCGACCGTGGCCCGCGCCGCGATGGCGGTGGCGACCGTGGCGGTGGTGGCGATCGCGGCCCGCGCCGTGACAGTGGTGGTGGCGGCGGCAGTTACCGCGACCGCGGCCCGCGCTAGGACCGAACTACAAAGTAGAACGTGAGTTGTCAGGGCAGGCCGGTTGGCTTGCCCTGACGCTTTTGGCAGATGCAGCATCGCCTGCCAGCCCGTAGGCGTCATGAAGTCAAGCTCATTTCAGGTTTTACGCCGAACTGAATGACTTTCTGTGGAAGTTTACTGACTATCATCCGTTTGTTTTTTGGCCAGTGCCACAATTCCAGTAAGCCCGCCCAAATTCATCGTATCCACCGCGCTACTCGGCACTATCACCAGGGCGCCCTTTTCTTTCAGGCCTTCGAAGAGCATGTTCATAGCGCGCAGATGCAGGGCCGTCGGGTTGTTGATGTAGACTTTGGACGCCTCGGCAAAACTACCGGCTACCTGCATCTCCGCTTCACCCAGGATTACCCGGGACTGGCGTTCGCGCTCGGCCTGGGCCTGCTGCGACATGGCATCTTCCAGGCCTTGAGGGATTATGACGTCTCTTATTTCTACAGACTGAACTGAGATTCCCCAGGGTGTGGTCCTCTCATCGATAATCTTCTGGAGATCAGCATCCATCTTACCCCGGCCGATTAGAATATCCGCCAGAGTCATCTGACCGATCACTTCGCGTAAGGCGGTCTGGGAGGCCCAGGAGATCGATTGGCGGTAGTCCTGAACTTCAAGGGCAGCTTTCTCTGCGTCCCAGATGACCCAGAACAACACGGCATCCACATTGACTGGCACGGTATCCTTCGTCAGGCTTTTTTCCGCATTGAAGGGAGTGACCATTACTCGCTGGTCGATCCACACCGGTGTCGAGTCCACGATGGGCACGATCCAGAACAGTCCCGCCCCGCGCAGCCCACGGAACTTGCCCCACCGGAGCACCACGACTTTTTCCCACTGCTGAGCCACCTTGATTGCAAACAGTAAGATAGTGCCGACCAGCATAAAGCTGATCGCCCAAGCCGCTGTTAGGATGCTGCCGACTTTATTTCCATCCAGTACGATCGCGCCGACACTCGCGATTACATAAAATAACCCGCCTACCAGGCGAGCAATCGGGCTGATGTGAATATTGTCGGGAGCCTTTTCGGGACGCGTCTTGGGCTGAGATTGGTTTTGATCATCATTTTTCGATTGTGCAGATTGCATTAGTGACATCATTTATCCTCACATTTCCTTATCGGCTTGCGGATTACCCAAAGTGGATTGAGCACCGGTTGACTGAATATGCTTCAGTTCGTCGATGGCGTTATCCAGCGTAAAACCTAACAAGCTGGATTCATTCAAGTAATTGCGGGCCAGTTCTTCCAGGCTTTTCATTTTGAGTTGTTTAATTTTCTCATCTGTGGGCTGCTCCCAGATGTAGGTGCCTCGCCCGCGCTGGGTGGAAATCAGGCGGCTCTCATCCAGAACGCGATACGCACGGCCCACGGTATTAAAGTTGATGCGCAACTCGGTTGCCAGTTCACGCACTGTGGGGAGCTGGTCACCTAACTTGAGCTCACCTTTGCCCACAAGTTGTTCCATCTGGTGGGCAATCTGGAGGTAGAGCGGTTCATCGGATCGAAAGTCCAGGATAATTTTTCCAGTGAGACGGTTCAAATCATGGCGCTCCTTTGTGTATCAGAGTTACATTGTATCATTGTGCTATTGTCAATATTGTATACAGTGGTTGCGGATATGTCAATGGGTTTGATATCGAATGAGCCGGTCTTAATCCATTTACAATAGCCCTTTGATGGACGAGTCCACCCTGATCAACTCCGCCCAACGCGGCGACATAGACGCATTTAACACGCTGGTGCTGTCGTACCAGTCCCAGGTGTACAACGTCGCATATCGCATCATGGGTGATGTTGCGCCTGCTGCCGACGCGACACAGGAAACGTTCATCTCGGCCTACAAAAACATCAAGAGCTACCGAGGCGGCTCGTTCAAGAGCTGGCTGCTGCGGACGGTCACAAACGCGTGTTACGACGCGCTCCGCTACAACAAACGCCGCCCCGCCACATCGCTCGATGCGATGGGCGAAAATCCGGATGGCAGCGAAAACGACACCGGGGCCAGCTATGCCGATTTCATCGCGTCGGATGAAGAAACCCCGGCAGAGGCTGCCGAACGTCACGAATTGCGCCGTGCCATTGCGAATGGACTCACAGGTCTACCGCCGGATCAGCGCATCACCTTCGTGCTTTCGGATGTGCAGGGCATGAGTTATGACGAGATCGCCGACGCCATGCAGACCTCACTTGGAACGGTGAAATCGCGCCTCAGCCGCGCGCGCGCCCGTCTGCGCGAGTACCTGTTGACCGAAACGGAACTGATCGGCGATGGGAGGCGTCATTAACATGAGCGCAATGATGCCCTGGATGAGACAATCGGAAGACGAGCTGATTTCGGCCTATATCGATGGGCAGTTGGATGATCCCAGCCGCCAGTCCTTCGAGGCGCGCATCAATGCCGATCCCGCTCTGCATAAACGGGTCGAAGCAACGCGCACACTTGTAAAAACTGCGCGCCAGACGCCGGTCGTTGTTGCGCCGCGCAACTTCACGCTGCCGCGCGCGGCAACCGCGGCACGTCGCGACATGCCCGCCTCACGACTAGGGTGGCGTATCGGTTCCGCACTCGCCGCCGCTGTGTTTGTAATCGCCATTGGCCTCGATACCATCGGCCTTGGTCAACTGGCGCAATCGCCTGTAGTCCCTCCGCCTGCTGCGCGTGTCGCACAGTCCTTTGCGGCTAAGGCCCCCGCCTCAACACAAAACAGCCCGGCAGAAACGGATTCGTCAGGCGGCGCAGCAAACGACAGTCGGGCTATGCCGGCGACGGTCGAATCCAGTCCCGTGGCTACGGCAGCACCCGCCGCGACTGCTGCGCCCGCACCCACCAGAGCTTTTGCCGCCGCGGCGAAAGTCGCCGTGACGCCGACAAACTCTGTTCAAATGCTTGCGCCGCAAATTGCGACCGGCACACCAGAAACCCTGCCAGCGCCCAAAGCGCTGTCTATCACAAGCACTCCCGAAGTAGCACCCGGTGCAGTGTCACGCCTTGCGGCAACCACCACGTCCGTCAGTGAAGCGACCCCGTCACAAACCCTGGCGCTTGTAACCCCCTATGAGATTACGGCAACCTTTGAGAGCACTATGGAAGCACCAGCAGAGGCTCTCAGTGCTGCGCCGAGCATGCCTCCCCAGCAAGAGGTTGATATCCTGCGCATTACGGCGCTTATCGCACTTGCCGTGGCTATCGCGGCGGGCATTATTGGCTGGCTGAGAAGATAAATGGCCGCATCACTGTGCAATCGCATAAATGCAGGTTCGCGCTAGAATCAACCTATCCCGATATGAGGAGTTATTCGTGACAACCCCAGAAATCCGTCACCTCGATATTACCGACCTTGAACGTATTGCGCGGTACCGCCGCGCCGGTTATGGCGGTTGCGTCTCCGACGCACTGTCTGGTCTCGGTGTTCGCGCATCCGTGTTCTCCGATCGCTTCAAGCCGTTGCGCCAGGGAATGCAACTGGTCGGGCGCGCATTGCCGATCAAACTGCACTCGTTGATTGAAGATCGTTCGCCCGAGTGGCAGAAGGAAATCGATGCCCGTTATGAGGCCGAGGGCGGCCATCCGCAGAAGCGCATGATGCGCGAAGTGGCGACGCAACCGCCGGGAAGCATCCTGTGCTTCGACTGCGGCGGCGATATGCAACCCGCTCACTTCGGCGAGATGAGTTGCCAGTTGGCGTATTCACACGGCTGCCGCGGCATGCTGCTGGCTGGCAATTGCCGCGACACCCAGTATGTGCTGAAGATGGACGACTTCCCGATGTATTCCTTCGGCACGCGCCCGAATGCATTCGGCGGCTGGGCCATCACCGAAGTCAACCGCCCGATCTATTTACCCGGGCACATCTCACACTACGTCAAGGTTGAGCCGGGTGACTTCATCTTCGGCGACAACGATGGCGTGCAAATGATCCCGAAGGACCTGGTTGACGAAGTGCTGTTGCGCGTCGAAAAGACCTTCGAATTCGAGAACAAGGAACGCGAGCAACTCGCCGCCGGCATGCCGATCGACGAGGTTTACAAGGTATTTGGCGTTCTTTAGGCTAGCGAACAGACCCGTAACAGGTCTGTTCAAAGGAAAAGTATGATCAAGATTGCAGAAGTGCTCCCGGCGAACCCAACGCCGCTGTGGAAGATGGTGAAACAGGTCGGCGTGGACTATGTGGTGGCCCCGATGGGCATCGCGTCAGGCAGCGATAAGCCGTGGGATTACATGCCGTTGCTGCGCATGAAGAATGCATTCAATACCGCCGGCTTTGAAGTCTCTGTCATTGAAAGCCGCCCGTCGCTCGAAAAAGCCAAACTGGGCATTGAAGGGCGCGACGAAGAAATCGATACCGCGTGCACACTGATTGAGAACATGGGGCGCGTGGGCATCCCGGTGTGGTGCTACGAGTGGATGTCGCAGGCGAACTGGATGCGCACCTCCACAACCACGCTCGGTCGCGGCGGCGCGCTAGTCACCTCATTCGACTTCGAACAGGTGCGCAATGCCCCGCCCATGGCGACCAGCGTCAGCGATGAGCAATTGTGGGATAGCCTCGAGTACTTCCTCAAGCGCGTTATCCCCGTTGCTGAGAAAGCCGGCGTCAAGCTGGCGATGCACCCCGATGATCCGCCATTGTCGCCCATCCGCGGCGTGGCGCGCATCATGCGCAGCGTTGACAACTACCAGCGCCTGCTGGACATGATTCCCAGCCCGGTCAACGGCATCGCCCTCTGCCAGGGCAACTTCACACTGATGACGAACGACCTCCCATCGGTTATCCGCAAATTCGGAAATCAGGGCAAGATATTCTTCGCCCACTTCCGCGACGTGCGCGGCACGGTCGAGAAGTTCGAGGAGACGTTCCACGACGAAGGCAAGACCAACATGGTCGAGTGCATGCGCGCCTACAAAGACATCGGCTTTGAAGGCGTGTTGCGTCCCGATCACGTGCCAACAATGGAAGGCGACAGCAACGACAACCCGTCGTACTCCGCCATCGGCCGGTTGTTTGCCATCGGCTATATCAAGGGTCTGCGCGAAGCGGTTTACGGTCAGCGTTAGGCTAACAGGACAGTCTCACACAGAGTTTGCGACGCTCCACAGCTGCAAGCTCTGTGTGGGTTAGTGCCACCATGTATACACCACGCCGAATCGTCGTCACCGGCTCGAAAGGGGATGTGGGCCGGTTCGTCGTTGAGCACATCAAACAGCAGGGCGATCGCGTCCTCGGCGTCGACATCGTCGGGCGTGGCAACCTTGCTGACTCTGCGTCAGCCGACGACTACATCAGCGCCGACCTCACCGACCCCGGTCAGGTCTTCGATGTGCTGCACGGCGCCGATGCGGTGATCCATCTCGGCGCGATATCCGACCCGCATGCTTTTCCCGCTGCGCGCACCTTCGTCACCAATAGCGCGATCACATTCAACATCTTCAACGCCGCCGCAAAACTGGGCATCCGGCGCGTCGTCGCCGCGTCAAGCATCCAGATTCACCATCCCGCCTTCCCGCACCATCGGATTCAATACCAGTACCTGCCGTTTGACGAGGATCATCCGCCCGATGCGCAGGACGAGTATGGGTTGTCAAAGTGGATCGGCGAGGCCTGCGCGGATTCCTTTGCCCACCACTGGGGACTGACGGTCGTCAGCCTGCGCATCACGTGGTCAGTGTCGCCCGACCTGATGGGGATGTTCCCAATCCCTATGCCAGAGCGCCTGCCCGACCCTGATCCACGCGGCGGTCGCTGGCTCCCCACCCCGTTCTATGTCGATGCGCGCGATTGCGCCCGCGCCTGTTATCTCGCTGCGACGGTTGAGTTGCCGGCAGCAACGCACATCCCGTTGATCATCACGGCGCGCGACTCAACGACCGATCTGCCCTCCGCAGAAATTGCACAACGCTTCTTCCCACAGGCCGAAGTGCGCCCTGGGCTGGCGGGTTGCGGGGCGATTTGCAGTGGCGCGCGCGCTGAACGTATCCTTGGATTTGTCCCTCAGCACAGTTGGAGAGAGAATTTATGACTGAACGCAAGCGGCGCATTGTTGTCACAGGATCGAAAGGGCTGGTTGGCAGCCACACGTTCGACTACGCTAAGGCGCAGGGAACCGACGTTCTCGGCGTCGATATCGTCGGTCGCGGCAACTTGACCGATTACATCAGCGCTGACCTCACCGACCTGGGGCAGGTGTTTGATGTGCTGCATGGCGCTGATGCCGTGATCCACCTGGCGGCGATCAACGCCCAGCGCGTTTATCCGGCCGCGCGCACGTACATGACCAACCTGGCATCGACCTTCAACGTGTTCCAGGCGTGCTACCAGTTGGGCATCAAGCGCGTCGTCGCTGCGTCGAGCATCCAGGTAAACCACACCGTCACGCCGCGCACCCCCATCCGCTACCAGTACTTCCCATTTGACGAGGCGCACCCGGTCGATCCGCAGGACGACTACAGCCTGTCGAAGTACAGCGGCGAATTGGCTGCCGACACCTTCGCCCATCACTACGGGTTGACAATCGTCAGCCTGCGCTTCACCGGCGTCTATATGCCGGAGTCGCTCTACAAACTGGCTCCCGGCGAGGAACCCGACATCACCAGCGTGC
>CAIXPS010000176.1 GCA_903921365.1 uncultured bacterium
AAGTCGCGAACAACCCAAAGTCTGCTCGAAATCAAAGTTGAAATCGAGACCAGACAAAATGACCGAATATGGCAATAAATTCATTAACTTACGAACCTTCAACGTGTAAACGTTGGGACACTACTGATCGACAATAATAAATGAAGCGGATCCGATGCACTCGGCTCAAACTCCCAATTCAAATACCACTGTCGAGCGGACTCGTCTGGAGCCGAGCTTTGACGCCGAATCGAGCGCGCGATGAAGGGTTCCTGATTTCCCTGATGGGATTGGGCGCCAGAACAAATGGCTCGATGCATGCTCACCAGCTCAAATCACTGGACTGGCGGCTCGACGCGCATCGTTCGTTGAAAAGGCGCCGGCCGAGATCGTTCAACAAGTCCAGGATGCCCTGTTCGCGATAGTTTAAGACGAGTAAAAGGTTTCCTATTATGGACAAATAGACGCTTATTTGTCTATAATAGCGGAATGCCTCGCAAGCCGCCCATTGTCTTTCCGCAAGAGCAAAGACTGCTTTCCCATCTGGGTGAGCGGCTGAGGCTCGCGCGTCTGCGGCGAAAGCTGAGCAACGCCGTCGTCGCTCAGCGGGCAGGCATCTCGAGGACTTCCTTGTACAACGTGGAGGCAGGCGACCCGGGTGCCACGATCGGCATGTACCTACGGGTCATGGTGGTCCTGGGTCTCGAAGCAGACATCCACACACTGGCTGCCGACGACAAGGTCGGTCGCAAACTGCAAGACCTGGCACTTGAAGCGCCACCGTCGGCGCTCAGTCGCCGGCGAGCGGCCGCGGGCGCAAAGAAGGCAGATGTCGTGCCCACCGGCACAGGCAACGCGTCATGAGCGGTCCAGACAAGGGCTTGGAGGTCTGGCTCGATTCTGATCTGGGGCCGCCGTGCAGGGTGGGGACGCTGGCCCACGACCGCGGCCAGATTCGGTTCTACTACGAGCGTACCTGGCTGCACGATCCGCGCGCGTTCGCGCTGGATCCGGACCTGTCTCTGGACGATGCGCCGTTCTTTCCCAAGCCTGAACTTGGCAACTTCGGTGTATTTCTTGACTCATCACCGGACCGATGGGGCCAGACCCTGATGAAGCGCCGAGAGGCGCTGCAAGCGAAGGACGAGAAACGCACTGCGCGCACGCTCTACGCCTGGGATTTCTTGATCGGCGTCCAGGACTTCACCCGGCAGGGCGCACTGCGCTTTCGGCTCGTCGGCACAGAGGATTTTCTGGGCCATGAGAAGATGGCGGCGCCGCCCGTCACCACATTGCGCGAGCTCGAAGCCGTTGCATATCAGCTCAGCAGCCGTCGAATCGACGACCCGGATGCGCTGCGCAGGTGGCTGGCCGTCTTGGTTGCGCCTGGCGCATCCCTCGGTGGTGCGCGCCCAAAGGCCAACTTCACGGAGGCGGACGGTTCGCTGTGGATCGGCAAATTTCCGGCGCGAGATGACGACAGGGATGTCGGCGCCTGGGAGTACGTCGTGCACAGTTTGGCGCGGAAGGCCGGAGTGGACGTTCCTGCAGCCAAGGCCGTACGACTGAACAACGAGTTCCACACTTTCTGCGTGAAACGCTTCGACCGGGTCAACGGCGCGCGACGGTTTTATGCTTCGGCCATGACCCTGCTTCGCAAGGAGCAAAGTGAGGGCACCAGCTATTTGGAGCTGGCGCAGTTCCTTCGCTCAATGGGCGACGGCGCAAACACGGGTGCAGACCTGGAGCAATTGTTCCGCCGGGTGGCGTTCAATGTGGCGGTTGGAAATCGGGACGACCATCTGCGCAACCATGGCTTTGTACTCGGGCGAACGGGCTGGCGCCTGGCGCCCGCATTCGACGTGAATCCGAACATCGAGAAGGCAGAACACGTCCTCAATATCGATGATACAGACAATCGCCCGAGCCTCGAAACGGTCCTGACTACCGCGGGCTTTTATGGGCTGACTGAAGAACGCGCAAAGCAGATTGTCGAAGAAGTCGCAACCGCTGTAGATGGATGGGTAGCCACAGCGAAACAGGCCGGAATCCCCCGTGGCGATGTGGATCTCACTTCGGGAGCCTTTGCCGCTCACGCCGATTATCGGCTGCGTTGATGCTGAACTAAAAAAACAGACACCCAACCCAGGGAGCCGCACTTTGACCGGTTCCCCCTTTCAAATGACAGTTTGTGCAGTTCAGTCCGTTGCCGACATTGTCAGGAAGGAGTGTCGCTGTATTTGTCAGAAGAGTATTACCCTTCCGGATTGCATCACCACGTGGGCCTGCTGGAATCGTTGACTCTGCGGGCACATTGAAGGGGGCCAACGTGACTTGCGCCGGCGCACCGGTTGTCGTCAAAACCAATAAGATAAAAGCAATAGTTGAAAAAAGATCTTCATTGGATAGGGTGCTCCAGAGGTAACCCGAATAGCGGATGGCATGAAAGGGGCAAGGCGATGCGCAAATCTGAGCGTCACTTTTTGCCGACGATCGTGTTTAGATCCTTCAACAACAAAAATAAATGAAGCGGATCCGATGCACTGGGCTCAAACTCCCAATTCAAATACCACTGTCGAGCGGACTCGTCTTTTGAGTGAACCAACAGTGCGCGAATACCTACGATGTCAGCTGCTTGTGCCGTGCGCTTTAAAGCATCCTTGAGAAGTGCTTTGCCAAGACCAATACCTTGGTGTTGGACATCCACACCAAGACGAGCCAGAATCATTACAGGGACGGGGTGTCGCGGAATGCCTTTGATCACGCGCGGGGCCGCCGTACCCGGTTCAACGCTGCCAACTGCCAGGCTGTAAAACCCGACAACACGGCCTGAGTGGCAACTCACATAGGTCTGGGCACTGTTGGATTTTTGATTGACCAGCGCAAAGCGCTGCAAAAACTGATTCAATCCTGGTTGACCGCAATCGAAAGACTCAACGGCGTCTGTGCCGGCCAGTTTGCGTACTGGCTCGTAATCCTGCGAACTCATTGACAACCACTCCCACCTTGGCCTTCGGCCACCGCTTGCGCGGGATGGAGGGAGATTCCTACGGCGCTATGCAAGAGAGGCCTCTAGCATAGTCGCTTCGGTGGGTTCCTGCTTCGCAGAGGCTGGTTGCGTCGTCGTCTTGCGACTGCGGCCAGAGCCGTCCTCTCCACAGGCAAACAAGCGCTGTCCGCGCTCTAAAACATTGATCGCGCCAACCACATCCGCATGCGCGATATGCCCGAACTCGATAAAGACGAAACGGCACGACCCGGCAAAGCGGCTCATAGCGCGCTGCTGCTCACTATTGGGCATGCGTTCGTACTTGAAGGCTTGGCGTCGAAGCATGTTTTCATTATATTTCTGTCGACGCGCGGCTTCAATGGAATCGGGCTTGGCAAGCACGATGTTGTTGCGCTGCTTTTTCGTTTGGGCCTCTTGACAATCGAGCAACTAACTCGATACAACCCAAGGACGGCTTCACCGTCCGCGCTTTTGACCCTGCCCTGAACGGCAGGGTTTGCCGCGCAACGGATCAAGCAACCCTGACTCGGCTAAAAGTTTCTGCAACTTGGGCTTGGCGCTCACGGGGCGATCCAAGGCGGCCAGAAACTCTAGCCACTTTTCAGGACTTAGTTCAAAACGAGCGCGATCCGCGAGAGTTTGATTTGCGGCGATGATGCCCGCTTCCAGCAAAAACTCACTCACATTTTTATGAGCCACGCGCGCTGCCTCCTGAAGCAATTGCTTCACGGGTGTGCTGGCACGCACATCAATGCGTTCGGACTTGGAATGGGTTAGGGCGGAGCTCATCGCAGATGCCTTTTTTAAAAAGGTGCCTTATCATAGCGTCCGGACAATGTCCTGACAAGTCCTTTTTGGCATACAGCATGGCCTGCAAAACGGAAAAGCGCCCCGAGAGGCGCTTGATCATTGACTGATTGGCGGGGCGCAAGGCAGGGCATCGCTAACCGCCTGCGGTGCAGCGGCTTTTCATGATTTTGGTTTTGGTTTCCACTAGTGGTGCTATGCGCAAGACATGCCTGTAAGATCCCGACGCGCATGGCTCATATGTACATCCACGTGTTTGCAAATCTAGTTGGCCATGATAGTGTGTACGTGTACATCCATTGAGCATTAAGAGGATCGCCATGGCCAACACCAAACTGTTCAAGAACGGCAATTCCCAAGCCGTTCGAATTCCCGCCGAACTGGCCTACAACAATTGGGACGTCGAACTTGTGATTGAGCGCCAGGGTGACGAATTGCGTATCCGGCCGGCGCAGCGGCGCATGGGAGATGTCCTGGGCAAACTGGCTCAGTTCTCCCCGGATTTCATGAGCGAAGGTCGTGGGATCAACATCGAGCGCGAACGCGAGGCGTTATGAATCCCAAGTACATGCTTGATACCAATATTTGCATCTACCTGATGAAGCATCAACCACCGCAGGTCCGCGCTCGTTTTGCTGAGTGTTTCGTCGGTGATGTCGTGATCTCGGCGATTACGCTTGCCGAGTTGGAGTTTGGGGTCGCCTGCTCCCGTGATGCTCAGGAGCGCAATCAAGCAGTGCTCGACAGCCTGCTTGACGACATTGTGGTCGCTCCATTTGATGCCCGCGCGGCGCGTGCCTACGAACCGGTGCGCGCAGCCAGTCGGGAGCGCAACAGGGATGCACTCGACAGATTGATTGCCTCGCACGCACTTGGCCTCGGAGTGACGCTTGTAACCAACAACGAGGCCGACTTCCAGGCCTTTGCCGGACTGGCTATTGAAAATTGGGTCGACAAACATTAGCGCTAAGCGCCGGCGTTGATATGCTTTTGGGTATGTAAACAAAAAAGGCGCCCCAAGGCGCTTGATCATTGACTGCTTGGCGGGGCATCAAGGACTACATCTCAAACCGCCTGAGGTGCTGAAATCTTAAGTTTTTGGGTTTTGGTCTGCGGGAGGGATACTAATCACTTAGGCAACGCTTACGCAGTGAGCTTGGATATCTACTTTCATCGTTGATTTGAGAGCGGAAAAAATTGCAGCCAAGTTTGTCATGGTCGGATTGCCTGACGAGGACAGCATTCGATGAATGCTTTTTGCCGGCTTTTCAACGGAAATTGCCGAACCCTCGAACCCCATTGTCGCGTTGACATGATCGCGCGAGATGAGCTTTGCGGTCTCGGGTTCACCGTTCAGAAAAGGCATGACTGCTTCGTTCAGCATGGCACAGGCAAATCAGGATCGCGCTTAACGCGTGCCAAAACCGTTTCTTTAAAGTCTCTGGTCAGTGCCATTCTCCATTGTTGGATCTGACAACGCAGTTGGTTCCAGGCCAAACCGCCTCGGACACCTTTCAGGCTAGCCTCGTTGTTGAACCAATTTTTATGATTTTGATCGTAGTCGACGCTATTAGTGATACCGGACACCTCTTTGCTGAATCACTAATTGACGGAATGCTGATGTGATGACCGATAAATTGCTATCAAATTATAATTTAATCGTGTAAAACCAATTCAGACGTCTCGTTCACGTTCACCGGAATACCCAAGCGATGCCTAATCCGGCATTAACAAATTAATTAAGTGCAAAAATAATGAAAATAATGAAACAGTTTTTAATAGTTGTCTGTGCAGGATTACTTTTAACGAATAACGTTTCAGCACAGCAAAGTGCGGAACAAGTCAAAAGCGCGATAATTGGTTCATGGGATCTAATTGGAGATACCCGTCCCTCCAAAGATGGGACCGTAATAAAAGGCATGGCTTTTGGTGAAAACCCTACGGGCCGTTTTATTTTTCTAAGCAATGGGCAATATTTTACGTTGGCCACCCGCTCTGATATTCCTAAGTTTGCCTCTGGCAATCGTTATGATGGCACTGCAGAAGAAAATAAAGCAGTTGTAAAAGGCGCAATCGGTCACTACGGCACGTACACCATCAGCGAAGATGGCAAAGAAATTATTCTTAAAGCGATAGCGAGTACTTGGCCAGCCTGGGTTGGTGTAGAGCAAAAAAGGCCCATTACTTTGAACGGGGATCAAATGGTATACCAGGCTAAATCTACGATGGGCGTCACGAGTGAGTTAACGTTTAAACGCGTGAATTAGTCAGATTGGGATCACACTTACCGCAGGGTCAGTTATTCTTAACGTGAGGAGAGAATCGCTGTCAATGCTTGATTACCCTCAGCGGTGATTGGCCATATGCAGAACAGCTAACTGCAACGTCATCCCATCGATCACGCCCGCTTGCCGGGCTCGCTGGTTCGCGGCAGACACAATGCCAGTGGCCCAACTGGAACCGGCATCGCCGATCCGGGCGCTGGTGTGTGCGACGGTGACTGCGGCAATTCCCATCATATCAAGCGCCGGCAGTCGGCTCAACCCCGCGCAATCATCCCTGCCCCCGGCATCGTTAAAGGCGGCTGCGAGACAAGGGTAGCGAACAGCAGTATGCGCAACGCCGCCGAGCAAACCTCCGTGTGAGCCTGTAATGACAATGCAATGGCTGTCTTGAACACGCATCAACGAGGCCGAATCAAGCCCAACGACCGTCACTCCGGAGATTGTTGCCAGGATCTGCCGGCTTTCCGCGCAGGCAGGCAATGCGTGAGCGCCCAGCGGCGCCGCACGCAGAAGCTCAAGACAAGGCAGCAGGGCATCACCCGCCTTACAACCGAGCGTTGTCGCCATACGGTTGGTATAGCTGACACGACCGCGCCTGATCATATCGTCGCCGTCACCAATACGTGCGCTGCGGGAATCCACGGCTAATGCCGCAATACCGACGGTGTCCAGCAGTGCAAGTCCTGCGATGCCGGCACCTTCACACCCTACCCCTGCATCGTTGAGCACCACCGCGCGCAGGCCTCCCGCTGCGGCAAGGTATCCGCAATACGTCCCACCATGCGAAGCCGCAACCACTAGCTGACCCCGATGTTCAGCCGTTAAGCGGGTGATGCTGTCGAGTACCACCACACCAGTTCGGTTTAGCCACTCCTGAAATTCCTGATTTGTGGAGCTGGGTAATGGCGCTGCGGTCATGCAATTCCTTTTGTGTTGTTCAGTGCCGCCACTTTCTGCGCCACGATCATGCATTCATCCTGAAGGAGTTTGACGATCTCGAGCAGGCGTTTGCCCCGGATGCGCGAACGGATCCCTGAGATGCTCATCGCACCCAGTGGCTGACCGTCAGCACCTGGGATGGATACACCCACAGCGCACATACCTGGGATGATGCGCTCAGGGTTGTGGGCGTAGCCAAGCCGGCTGGCTTGGTTGGCCCACTTGACCAGTGTCGCCGGTGTGAACGTCGGATAGCGCGCGATGCGCACGTCACTATCCTTGGCGATTGCTGCCCGCTCATGCGGCGCAAGGCCTGCCAACAGCGCCAGGCTCCCGGCGCCCACCCCAAGCGGACGACGATCGCCGACAGATAAAGTCAGTGATTTGATGGGATACTCTCCGATTACCCGCTCCAGGCAGACCGCTTCGTTGCGATCGCGCACCGACAGGAATACCGTGTCAAGCGTACTCTCAGCAAGCCTGCGCATGCTCGGACGGGCCAGATCGACTAACGAGTAATGGCGTGCTGCTGCTTGACCCAGGCGGTAGAGTTCGCTTCCGGGTATGTAGACGCGCGTTCCCTCGGTGATTCGCAACAAACGGTGCTCGACCAGCGCCGAGAGAATCCGGTGTGCCGTCGAGGTACTCAGACCAAGGGCTTGTGCTGCGTCTTTCAGACGCAGGCCGTTGTCACTTTGCGTCACAACTGACAGCAGCGAAATCGCCCGCTCCAGCGACAACATATTTCCCGCCGGAACCTGCGCTGCAGCCGATGTTGGCCCGTAATTGTTTGGATCATCCATCATGCGCCCAGATAGGCGGCGGTCACCGCCTCGTTATTCATCATCGCTTGTGCTGAACCTTCCAGCACGGTGCGCCCACCGTCCAGCACGTAAGCGTGATCGGCGATCTCGAGCGCCAAACTGGCGTTCTGCTCAACCATCAGAATGGTAGTGCCCTGAGCATTGAGCTCGAGGATAAGTTCGAAGATCTGGTCCACAAAAATGGGGGCGAGACCCATGGAAGGTTCGTCGAGCAACAGCAGCGAAGGCCTGGATGCTATGGCTCTGCCAATCGCCAGCATTTGCTGTTCACCGCCCGATAACGAACCCGCCAGCTGCTTGCGCCGGTCTTTCAGTCGTGGGAACAGGGTGTAGATGCGCTCAAAACTCTCGGCGATTTCCACCGTCGAGGTGCGCGAGATTGCTCCGAGCTCGAGGTTTTCTTCTACCGTGGAATGGGCGAACACCCGACGTCCCTCCGGAACCAGCGCGATGCCACGACGAACCAGATCGTAGGTCGCGGCCCCCTCAATTGCATCACCGCGGTACCGAATGGTCCCAGCTCTCGGTTTGATCAGACCTACGATGGTTTTGAGTGTGGTGGTCTTACCAGCTCCGTTCGTGCCAAGCAGCGCGACCAGCTGGCCTTGCCCCACTTTGACGTTCACGTCATGCAGTGCCGGCAACGCGCCGTAATTGACAACCAAATGTTCAACGTCGAGCAACACGTTTGCCAATGCCATGATTTTCACCTAGATATGCGCGGATAACTTCGGGGGTTGATCGGATGTCCTCGGGTCGTCCGCTCGCAATCTTACGCCCGAAGTTCAGGACCGTGATCCGATCGCAGAGCGACATCACTACACGCATTTTGTGTTCGACCAGCAACATCGTCAGGCCATCACTTCGCATTTGCTGGAGCAGCCCCACCACGCGATCGACTTCGCTGGGGTTCATCCCGACCAGTGGTTCATCGAGCAGCAACAGTTTGGGCGATAGCGCAAGTGCGCGGGCAATTTCGATCAGGCGCTGTTCCCCGTAAGACAAGCTGGTGACGAGTGTGGCGTGCTTATCGGCCAAACCTACGAACGAGAGTAAGGACATCGCCTGCTCGCGCAAGCGACGTTCTGCGCTTCGGTTACGTAAGGTGAACACCTTGAACAGGCCGTAGCCCAGCGCGCGATTGAATCCTACCAGCACGTTTTCCAGCACGGTCATTCGACCAAAGACACGGATGTTCTGAAAGGTACGCGCCAGACCTGACGCTGAGATGGTGTGGGTGGGTTCACGCGCGAGTTCCTGATGATCCAGCAACACGCTGCCATCATCGGGCAGCAGCACCCCGGAGAGCAGGTTGATACAGGTCGTCTTGCCAGAACCGTTCGGTCCGATCAAGCCGTGGATTTCGCCTTGACCGATATCCAGATCAACATGATCAACGGCCGTCAGGCCGCCGAACCGGCGTGTCAGTCCGCGTACCTGTAACAGGCTGCTTGCCTGCGCCTGGCCCGAGAGGGAGACACTCATGGCCGAGTCTCCTGACCTGCGCTGCGCTTGCCCGTCATACCGCCCGCACCCCGAATCAGCGAGACCAGTCCTTGAGGCAGGAACAGCATCAGAACGATGATCACGAATCCGAACACCAGGTAATAATAGTCGTTCAGGAAACGCAGTGATTCAGGCAAGATATACACCGTAAATGCGCCAATGATCGATCCAAAAATACTGCCAATCCCTCCGATGACCACCATAATCAGGATCCGGATTGAGATGTCCAGCGTGAAGCTCTCCGGATTGATATAACGCACATAGTGCGCGTACAAGCAACCGGCCAGACCTGCAATACCTGCGGAAATAACGAACGCATGAATTTTGGCCACGTTGACATTGACGCCCATGCAACCGGCTGCGACCTCGTCGTCTTTCAAGGCACGCAAAGCACGGCCGTATCCAGAGCGCACATAGGCTGATACAAGCAGACATACCAACGCCAGGATCGCCAGCACGAAAAAATAGTAAGAAAGATCACTCTTAAGTGACCACGGGCCGATCGCCGGGCGAGGGATTCCGGAGATGCCAGAGACGCCGTTGGTGATGAACTCGAGGTTGATCGCCAGCACGTGCAGGATGAGTCCGAAGGCGATGGTGATCACGGCCAGAAAGTGACCCGACAATTTCATCGCTGGTACGGCCAGCAACATACCGCTTAAGGCCGTGAGCGTTGTGGCAGCCAACAGTGATATGGCGAAGGGCATGCCAAAGCGCGTCGAGAGAATGGCCGAGGTATAGGATCCGATCAGAAAAAAACCAGCCTGACCCAGGGAAATCATTCCGGCGAAGCCGCTCAGCACGTTCAGGCTGAGCGCGAGCAGCGCGAAGATGCCAATCATCACCGCAATCTGCAGCTGGTAGGCCGACAGCAGGAAGGGCACGAAGACCGCAGCCACGCCCATCAGCACGATCACCAGCATAAGAGGCTTGTTTTGCATGTGGCTCAGCGATGTTTGGGGAAAAGACCTTGAGGTCGGAAAAGCAGGATCACGATCAAAATGGCGAACAGCACCACGTCGCGATAGTCAGAAGAAATGTAGAAACCAACAAGATTGTCGAGAACACCAATGAGCAGGCCACCGATGAGTGCGCCAGGGTAACTCCCGAAACCACCGATCACCGCAGCGATGAACGACTTGACCAACAGTGGCAAACCGACGTCGGCGGCGACAAACACCAGCGGCGCCATCAGCACGCCAGCGACTCCGGCCAGCGCCGCACTGATTGCGAAACCCGAGGTGACAACCCGGTTGATATCAATGCCCATCAGTGCGGACGTCTCGCGATCCTGCGCCACGGCACGCAGAGACTTGCCCAGCCGAGTGTGCTGCGAAATCCAGTGCAGCAACACCGCCAGCACCGAGACGACCAGGAGCACGGCCAGCGACTGGGGTGAGATCACCACACCCATGACATCAAAGGACTGTGTACCAAAGTAAGAGGGAAACGCCTGAGGTTGAGTGCCCCAGATGAACTTGGCTCCATTTGAAAGAAATATCTGCAGCCCGATCGTCATCATGATGACTGTGAGCGGGTCTGCTCTCACCAACGGGCGTACTAAACCGCGCTCGATCAGATAACCGAGCAACGCTGTTGCGGCGATCGCCAGTGCAATCGCCAGCCAGATGTTCAGCCCAAGCGTGACATGCACCGAGTAAGCGAAAAACATCGCCAGCATTGCCAGCTCACCCTGGGCAAAGTTCACGACCGCAGCCGTATTCCAGATCATCACGAATCCCAGCGCGATCAGGCCATACAGTGCCCCCATCGACAGACCTGATAGTGCTAGCTGAAAAAACATGCTTTTGTCTGTTATTTCTGTATAAAAACAGCCAGTTAATTGGCGTTAAAGACGACGTTGGGCGTCAATTTCGTGTCGTATTGAATGATCACTGTCGCGGCGATGGTGTCTCCGACCTTGTCATCTAACTTGTATGTGCCCTGCACACCCTTCCACAGCGGTGTTGTCTTGAGCGCGGTCAACACAGCGCTGCGGCTGCTCCCACCCTTGGCAATTGCATCGGCATACATCTTGACGCCGTCGTAATAGACAATGGAGTGCGGGGAAGGCTTATTTCCGTATTTCGCTTCGTAAGCCGCCACGAAGGTCCTGGATCCTTCATCGGCCTTGGACCATACCCAGTTCTGCGGGCCCACCACACCCACAGCATTTTCCTTGGCGAGGTTAACGAAGATGTCGTCTGCAGCGTTGAACGCGAAGGTGCCCTTCCAGCCAAGCTGACGCAAGGTTCGCAGCAGCAGCGCGGCCTCGATCTGCGTGCCCCAATTGATCAGGACCTCGGGGTTCGCGGTCACAATCTTCGCAGCTGAAGCAGTCAGATCGCGGTCGCCAAACGCATGCGACACCTCCACCACGGGCTTAATCTTGTACGTGTCTTGCAACGCCTTGACGGCCACGTCGCGGCCACTGCGCCCGAGCTCAACGTTGGTGAACGACAAACCGACGGTCTTGGCATTCATTGTCTTGGCGATGTAATCAACCAGTGCTGCCATCCACATCTGGTCGTTGGAACGGCCGCGCAGGATGTGCTTTTGACCCTGAGCCGTGACCTGCGCGCCGATGGACGAAGTGATCTGCGCCATACCGGCTTCCTCGCCGACAAACAGGCTGGGCAGCGTAATTCCAGTGAAGTCGGGCCCCATGAAGGCAACCACCCCATCGTCCGACGCCAGACGACGGATTGCGTTCAGGCCGACATCTGGCTTGCCCTGGTCGTCCACCACTTCGAGCGCGAGTTGATGGGACTTGCCATCCGGAGTTTTTACCCCACCCGCGCGGTTGATCTCGTCGATCGCCAACATGGCTCCATTACGGCAGAACTCGCCATTCTGTGCATTGGGTCCCGTCATGATTCCAACCAGCCCAAGCTTGATGGTCTGCGCTGGCGCGACAGACAAATACAAAAGAGCAAAAGTAGCCAAACATACGGTAACAAGTCGAGGTAACAATTTCATAGTTCACTCCGGTTGGACAGCTTTAATGGCAACAG
>CAIXPS010000177.1 GCA_903921365.1 uncultured bacterium
ATGACCCGCCCGCAGTTCGCCGATATTCATCACCATGTCCAGCTCAACGGCCCCATTCGCCAGCGCATCCTGCGCCTCAAACACTTTAGTCGCTGTTGTGTGCGCGCCGTGCGGAAAACCGATCACGGTGCCAACAGCGACGTCCGTGCCTTTGAGGAGCTGTGCAGCCAGCGCCACATGACACGGCTTGACGCACACCGACGCGACATCGTAGCGCTTCGCCAGTGCGCACCCTGCAATAACATCCGCCTCGGTCAATTCGGGGCGCAGAAGTGAATGATCGATCGTTTTGGCCAATTGCCTGTAGGTCAGCGTATCGCGGTTCAGAACAGGAATGTCGTTCATGCGTTCTCCTTAACCCAATCCACAAGTTCGTCCACATGGGTAAATGCCAACCCGGTGACTGTGTCGGCGGCGCCGTAATAGATCGCCATGCGCCCTGTGTCGCCATCCACTAATGCCGCACACGGGAACGTGACGTTCTGCACGTCGCCCACCTGTTCATAGATCATCTGTGGCGACATGAGATACGGCTTGGCGCGCGCGATCACCTTCCAGGGTTTGTCAATATCGAGCAGGGCGGCGCTATAGCTGTATACGTAGCCGTTGCACGACGTCAGCACACCGTGATAGATCAACAGCCATCCTTCGGAGGTCTCTATAGGGATCGGGCCTGCGCCGATCTTGGTCGAGCACCACGGAAACGATGTGCCCATCACCCAGCGGTGAAATCCCCAATGCTCCATGTCAGGGCTCTGGCTGACGTATATATCGCCGAAGGGGGTATGCCCGTTATCGCTGGGTCGGCTGAACATGACGTACTTGCCATTGATCCGGCGCGGGAACAGCACCCCATTGCGGTTAAAGGGCAGATAGGCATTCTCCATCTGATAGAACGTCTTGAAGTCATAGGTATAGCCCACACCAATGGTTGGGCCGTGGTATCCATTGCACCACGTAACGTAATAGCGATCTTCGATCCAGCACACGCGGGGGTCGTAACGATACTGGAATGCTGTCACCTCCGGGTCGCCCTGGAAAACAATGGGATCGGGATCAAACGTCCACTTCAAGCCATCTTCGCTCAGGCCAGAGTGAATATCCATCACGCGGGACGTGTTATCGGCGCGAAAGACTCCGGCGAAGTGACCCTGATAGGGCACGACGGCGCTGTTGAATATGCTGTTGCTGTGCGGCATTTCGTCCCGTTTGATTACCGGGTTCTTGCTATAGCGCCACAACACATGTGACGAACCCGCCGGGCGCTCCTCCCACGGTATGTTGGGAAGCGAAGGCATATTAATCAGTTTTACTGACATTTAAGAAACTCCTTAAGGATTATGAACTGATGTATAAACTTTAGTAAAGATTTTACTGAAATTGGTCGTTTTTGCATAATCGGCCAAGCAGTGACTTGTATGACATTTGCACCCGCTAAAATACGAGTCATGTCACTGTGCCGAGTTAAAGTCCTTTCGATAGTGCTGGTGTTAAGCTGGGCCGTGTTGGCGGGCTATGCATTCTGATAATAAATATCGACTCGCGCGCGTGCTGGCTGCGACGCTCGTCGTCGCAATTCTGGCCGCTTGCACATCCAACGGGTTCGCAGCTCCAGGCGCGTCATCTGGAATCCCCAAAGACATCGTCTACACCGATGCCTGGGATCGCATTCATACCCAGGGCAAGATGCTCATTGGAGTAAATGCTAACCATAGCCCGTTTGCTCACTACAACGAGAACCTGCTGCTCGACGGCTTTGACATCGCCATAATGCGCGAAATCGGGCAACAGATTGGCATTCAGGTGGATTTCCGCGATTTCACCCAGCAAGGGCTCGAACAAGCGATCCAGAGCGGCCAGATTGACGGGGCTATCGTAAGCGCCGCCTCTGTAAATGCAGCAATGTTGCGCCTGTCGAACACCTACTATCTTGGCAGCGACGGCGTGCTTGCATTGTCAAGCGCCACCACCATCACGGTAAAGACAGCATCCGATATCGCGACGAAACGCGTCGGGGTTTTACGCGGGGGCAGTTATGAGTCAGCGGTCAGCGCGCAGACGCCTGCAGACAAACTGGTCTTGCTTGACCGCAACGAGGACGCTATCAATGAGTTGCAGGCGGGTCGCATCGATATTGCCATCCTCGACCTGACCTCCGCCGAGGTGCTTGCGAGTAAGGGCGCCGTGCGCATCGTGGGTCAGGATGTCTACCCGCTGCGCATGGTGGTTGCGATGGGCAAAGGCAGCCGTGCGCTGGCCGTGCAGGTGAATGCGGCATTGGCCACCATGCAACAGACCGGACAGATCGCCTTGATGGCGATGCAATATCTGCGTATCGACAGAGAAGCACTGCTCCCGACGCCCGCCCCGGACGCGCAGGCTGATGCGCCGGTTGTCAGCACGCCCTTCGCCAATCCCGCTGATAACTGCAGCAAGGGCATGGCCTTTGTGCAGAATCTGTCGCTGGACGACCAGAACATGACAGATATTCCGGTCGTGCAACCCGGGCAGGCTTTCACCAAAACCTGGCGTGTCCGCAACAGCGGCACATGTTCCTGGTATCTCTCCTACCGGCTGGTTTACGAATACGGGAACGCGCCCGAAGCCCGCATGAGCGGCGGCATCCTGAGCGTCGATAGGGAGCTGAAACCAGGAGAGACCAACGATGTGCAGGTCGGGCTGATCGCTCCTGACAAACCGGGTATTTACCGCGGCGTGTGGCAGATGATCGACGGACGAAGCGCGCCATTTGGCGAACGGCTGTATGTCATCATCCTCGTTCCATCCAAGCCCGACGCGATACAAGCCGCGCCAGCGGCTACAACCGATACCGATAAGGTGCTCATTGGCATCGACATGAACAGTCGCCCCTTTGCCTACTATAACGAAAATAACCAGCCAGACGGGTTTGACATCGCCGTCCTGCGCGAAGTGGGGCGCAGCATGGGTAAAACAGTCGAGTTTCATGACTTTCCTGCGGAAGGGCTGGGGCAATCGATACAAAGCGGTCAGGTTGATATCGCCATCCTTCCCACTGAGTCCGATACCACCGGCTTGCTCAGTTATTCCAGCGTCTTCTACACGGGAGAGGGCGCCCTCGTTGCTTCCGAAGGCACGCAGATTGCGCCCAGATTGACTATCTCTGACATGCTGAAGTTGCGCGTGGGGGTTCTGGCTGGCGCCATCTACGATTACTGGCTGGCGCGGCAAATGCCGGCAGACCGGCTGACGTCATACACGCAGTTAAACGATCTATCGCAAGCCATCAAACAACGCGGTGTGGACATTGGCGTGGTGGATCTGGGCGTCGCAGGCACACTGGTTAACCAGGGATTGCGCATCGTGGGTCAAGGTGTGTACCCTCACCATCTGGTCATCGCCATGCGGCCTGGCAACTCCCTCTTCCTATCCCAGATGAACGCCATCCTGTCCGGAATGCAGAGTGACGGTAAGATCGTTGCCCTCGCGCAACAGTATTTACACATTGACAGGACTGCAATTCTGCCAGCCCTGCCGGCCAGCACAAGTCAAGTGAATGCCACTCAGCCGATATCCGACTGTTTCTCCGGAATGGCATTTGTCGCAACCCCTGACCTCGCCGAAAACAACCCGAATGTCATCATCACAGTACAGCCCGGTAAACCTCTCATCAGGAACTGGCGCATCCGCAACTCAGGCACGTGTGTCTGGTCGACTTCCTATCGTCTGGTGTACGCTTACGGCAATAGTCCTGCGGCACGGCTGGGTGCGCAAGCGATCACACTAACAACAGAGATACAGCCCAACCAAACTTATGATCTGCGCCTCAGCCTCATCACGCCGACTGCGCCAGGCGACTATCGAGGTGTCTGGCAAATGGTCGATGCGACCGGGCGGCCTTTTGGCGAAAGGCTTTACGTGACCGTATCAAAATAACGAGTGATTGCGACGCGCGCGGTTTACTGACCCGCCCACACCCACCGCGCTTCATCAAAACTCACGTAACGGGTCATCGGGTCCTCGCCAGTCTGGTCGGTGAGCAAAACGTATCCATCCCTGCTCTGGGTAAAGTAGTACGTGCCGATGTTCACCCACTCATCATGCAATGGCGCCTGATTGACTTCATAGGTGGTGACGCCATCCCGGTGTTTAACCGTATAACGCGCGTGGCTGGTGTCCCAGACAATAGCGTTGTCGCCACACGGCCAAGGCATGGATTTGCGCGCAGGAATAAAGACCGATACTTGATACGGCCCTTCGCGCGGAATTGATGGTCGCCAGATCGCCGAGTTCGTGCTGTCCACAGTGCCAGTCGCATTGGGCGTCACAAGGTTTACGCCCGAGTATCCATAAGACCCTGTAAGCCAGCCGCTGTGGCACGGATCCTTTATGGCAGGTGTCGCCTCAAGATCAGCAGGGTCAACAAACATCTGAGTTGGCGTCGCGTTAGTCCCCGTTGCGGGCCAGTAACGCGTCCAGATGCGCCAGAAGTCGCGGTTACCCTGGGGGGTGCTGTTGTATCGCAGCAACGCAATCGTCGCGCGATTCACTGGCACTATGCCTGCGACGTTTTCTCCAACAGTCGCCTGATCAAACCGATTACGCAGCGTGCGGGCAGCGCATTCAATCTGGTTTGGCAAACCTTGCGCCTCGGTGAAGCCGGGCGCGCAACCTACCGCCCAGTCAAACTGGCTCTGGTATGGGCTGGTGTCTCCCAGCATCCCTTGTTCCTTCTGAAGAAGCACCAGGATGATGCGCGGATTAACGCTGAACCGTCGTGTCTGTTCGCAGATCATCTGCGCAGCCGTTTTTCCATCCAGCACATACGACTTAAGTATGCCAGTGCGTTGGTTGAGAAAATCCTGGATAGCGCCACAGGGCATGGACGCCGTATCGCCAAACTCAGCATCGCTGATGACGTTTGCCGGATCGTACGGATCCGAGACTGCCGCTACCGTGGCAGGCATCAGTAATGACGCTATGACAAGTACAAGCGCTCCCAAGCGTGGTGGCGAAGGTAGATTCATAATAATGCTATTATACTTGCAACATATTCAGCAATGTAGGCAGTAGTTGCTTCTTGCGCGACACCACACCCGGCAGATCCCACCAGCCCTCGCCCTTTTTTGCGAATGGCATGCGCTCCAGATAGCGATTGTTTCCAACGGCGACCAGAATACTATTGTTCTGAATGATATCAGTCACCATCAGCACTGAGAACGCACTGTTGCGCTGCCCTTGCAGGACGCTGAGCGCCTTGCGCACCTCCGGCAATCTGTCGATCAACAACTGGAAGTTCGTCACCTCCACCTGCGAGACTGTAAAGTTGACCGGGCCGGCATCGAACGCCTTGCAATCAGCCGAGACTATTTCCTCTTCCGTGCGACCGGACAGGTCTGCGCCGGCGCGCAGCAACTGCATCCCGTATTCCTGCATGCCGGCCTCAGCCTCATCGACGCCAAATGTCATCCAGGCCAGCCATGTGCCTGACATGCGATCGCGCTGCGTGGTCGTCGGTGAAGTGAAGATCAACGTATCCGCAAGCAACCCCGACAGCAACATTCCTGCAACGCCGGGCGGTGGAGTGAGGCGCGCCATCCGCATCCGTTCGGCCACCAGTGTGGAACAGGAGCCCACCGTGTCGATATGGAAGGCGATCGGGATCGTTGTGTTAATTGTAGCCAGGCGGTGATGATCGAGCACCTCCAGCACATCGGCCTCTGCCAGGCCGCTGACCGCCTGCGACGCCTCGTTGTGATCCACAAGGATCAGGCGCGTGCGCGGCGGGTGCAGCATATCAGCGCGTGAGCAAGTGCCCTGGTATTTGCCGTCAGAATCCACGATCCAGAAATCCTCGCGATCCATGGTCATGACGCTGCCAAGATAATTGCTGACGCGGTCATTCACGTTAAACTTCGGCACATCCAGGTCACAGGCTTCGCCGCATGGCACTGCGATCAATGCCCGAAACGGCGCGTCCGCCATGTCGAGGTGCCCCGACAGGTATTTGAAGACCGACAAACCAGTGACCATGCCTACCGGATATTTTTCCGCATCCACCACCGGCACCGCGCGCCCAAGTTCCGCTGACAATCGCCATGCATCTGAGAGCGGGCTGGCCGGGGTGAGTGGGTCGAGTTGATGCTCGATCGACTTAAAACGGGGCGCCGCATCTTCGAGCAATACAGGCGTATCGACGCCGAAATGCTTCAACGCAAACATCGTCTGCGGATTTGGCGACCCGGCGCGCGCCGCAATAGCGTCCTCGCCATCGCGTTCGCGGTGTAACCAGGCATACCCGATAGCTGACGCCATTGAGTCGGTGTCCGGGTTCTTATGGCCGACAACATAAATTGGAATATCGCTCATAGGCCGACCCACACACTCTTGATGTTCATGTACAGATCAAGCGCCTCATGACCCATATCGCGCCCAAAGCCGCTTTGTTTGTAACCGCCGAACGGTGATGCCGGGTCGAACTGGCTGTAGCAATTGACCCACACCGTGCCCGATTGCAGTAATCCCGCAAGTTTGTGCGCGCGGCTGATGTCGCGCGTCCACACACCGGCGGCCAGACCATAAAGTGTGTTGTTGGCCCTTTGCGCCACTTCCTCCACCGTGTCAAATGGCGTGGCAATCAGCACGGGTCCAAAAATTTCCTCGCGCACCACGGCCATGTCATCGCTGGTGTTCTCAAAGATCGTTGGCGTCACAAAATAACCACTCTCGGGCACCCCGTCAGGGCGCTGCGCGCCAGTGCGCACAGTGGCGCCGCCATCACGGCCCAACTCAATGTAGTGTGTGACGCGCTGGTAATGCTCAAGTGAGGTCAGCGGGCCCATATCAGTTGCCGCATCCATTCCAACTCCCACGCGTATCTTTTTCGCATGGTTGGTCACTGACTCGACAACACGGTCATAAACCTTACGTTGCACAAACAGGCGCGAACCGGCGTTGCAACTCTGACCCGCGTTGCCGAAGATGCTCCCCGCCGCATACGAGGCTGCCGTTTCGACATCGGCATCATCGAAGATGATATGCGGGCTCTTGCCGCCCAGTTCGAGCGACACGCGCTTGAGGTTGCCGGCAGCGGCTTTCATGATCAACCGGCCCACCTCGGTGCTTCCAGTAAACGCAATCTTGTCCACGCCGGAATGCGCCGCCAGTGCTGCGCCGGTGATCTCGCCCCGGCCATTCAGCAGGGTGATGACGCCGTCAGGAAATCCCGCCTGGCATGTCAGCTCACAGAACAACACGGCGCTAAGCGGCGTCTGCTCTGCTGGTTTCAAGATCACACAATTGCCCGCAGCCAGTGCTGGCGCCAGCTTCCACGAAATCATGCTCAAAGGGAAGTTCCACGGGATGATGGCGCCCACGACGCCGAGGGGTTCGCGCAACGTGTAATTCAGTCGGTTCGGGATCGACACAGATTTGACATCGCCCTCGATCTTGGTGGGCCACCCCGCATAATAACGGAACATCTCGACTGTAGAGGGCACATCGATCGCCAGTCCGGCGCTCAGTGGCTTGCCATTATCGAGCGTCTCAATTTCTGCGAACTCCTGCGCATGCTGCTCGATCAAGTCGGCAAGCTTTTGCAGTAGTCGCTCGCGTTGATAGGGAGTTACCTTGCGCCATTGATCAAAGGCCGCTCGCGCAGCAATCACAGCCACATCCACATCCTCAGCCTGCGCCTCGCACACTTCAGCCAGGGGTTGACCTGTGGATGGCTCATAAGTGGTGAATGTTTTACCGCTGACGGATGCAGTCCAGCGTCCGCCAATCAACAGTTGCTTGGGTTGGCTTGACAAAAATGCGATAGTGCCGGCGTGCAATTGCGCCTCATAAGGGATTGTAAGCGTCATACTGATATTGTAACCGGAGGAAAAACACGCGCAACCTGCTAAAATCGCGCTGTGGTGAAATTCAATGATTGAAGTGTTATTCCTCGGCGTTGGCGCGGCATTGCCAATGTCAGGACAGACGAACAGTTCCTACCTGTTGCGCACCGACAAAGCCTGCATTCTGATTGATTGCGGGCCGGCGATCATGCAGCAGTTGTCCGCAGTCGGTGTATCGCCGGGCGAGATCACGCATGTTTACTTCACGCATCGCCATGGCGATCATTGCCTCGGTTTTCCGATGCTGATGCTGTGGTGGGCCATCTCCGCGCCGCCAGCGGCCACCTACCCGGTGGTAATCGCTGGAGAACTCACGTTCAAGTCGCTTGAGCAGCTTGTTGCAGCTATCTTCGGAGGCGACACAGAAGGACTACTCGGGCGGATCGAGCGAGTCACCCTGCCCGATCGGCAGCCCTCTGTTGTCCACTTGACACCCGAAATCACCCTGCATACCCAACCGTTAAACCATGCCGAATTCGCGCCTGATCTGGGAGCGCGTTTTGAGATCGGCGGTAAGGTTCTGGCCTTCACAGGCGACACATCGCCTACGGACAACATCCTTGTCCTCGCGCGCGACGCTGACCTCCTCGTGCATGACTCCACCTATTGCGCCACGCTGAACCCGGAGTTTTCTGCCGGCATTTATGGACACAGCACTGCTCAGATCAGCGCTCGCAATGCAACGGCCGCCGGCGTCCGCAGGCTGGCTCTGGCGCACATCGACGCCTTGTATGAAGGCAGGCAACAGGTGTTGTTAGAAGAAGCACAACGCGACTACCGCGGCCAGGTGAGCATCCCTGTCGCAGGCACGCTATTCTCATTTTAGAATTACGGTCAGAAAATCATGACGAATCACACGAACAACGCAAAGACGAATATCCTTGGTCCCACCTTTGAGGAAATGCTGCATCCACAGACGGCTGACCCTGCCATCCGCGCCCGCGCGCAAAAAGCCCGCGCGGAGGACCCGCTGGACCCAATCAACCTGTTTAATATCACGTGGCGCAAACCCGACGGCAACATCGACTATTTCGTAATGCCGCATGAAATTACGGGCGTCGATGCCGAGATCGTCGTGATGGTGGCGAAAGACTTTCCCACGGGCAGTCACAAGGTGGGACCCGCCTACTCGTGCATGATCGAGAAATATGTGGACGGCGAACTTGATCCGGACAAGCATACGCTGGTGTTCCCAAGCACGGGCAACTACGGCATCGGCGGCGCCTGGGTTGGTCGACGCGCAGGATTTGACACCGTCGTGATTCTGCCGCAGGGCATGAGCAAGGAACGCTTCGAGAAGATTGAGGGTTACGGCGCGCGTTATATCAAGACCACTGGCAGCGAGTCAAACGTCAAGGAAATCTACGACGAGTGCAATCGCCTGACGCGCGAACACCCCGACACCATCCGCATCCTGAATCAATTCGCCGAGATGGGCAACTACCGCTTTCACTACCATGTGACCGGCAACACCATCGTGGAACTTGAAAAGGAACTGGCCGACCGGCTCGGGACGCGCGGCATCTCGGCCTATTGTTCATCGATGGGTAGCGCCGGCACAATCGCTGCCGGAGATCGTCTGAAGCAGGCCTTCCCCGACTGCAAAGTGATCGGGCTGGAGCCAGTGCAGTGCCCCACCCTCTACAACAACGGATACGGCGCGCACGACATCCAGGGCATTGGCGACAAACACGTCACATGGATTCACCATGTCACTAATATGGATGGCCTGGCATGCATCGACGATCAGGAGTCGGTCAAGTTGTGCCAGGCACTCACCGACCCCGTCGGCGGCGAGGTGTTAATGAAGCGCTATGGCGTGCCGGGCGCGATTGCCTGCGATATTGCGGGAATCTTTGGCATCAGCGGCGCGTGCAACCTGATCGGCGCAATCAAGACCGCGCGGCACTATAACCTCGGCAGGCGCGACGCCATCGTCATCCCCGCCACCGACAACATCGAGCGGTACTACAGCACCATGCGCGAAACAGACGAGCGCTATGGCCGGCTGGATGCGTGCGAGAGTGTCGTGCGTATTGAGGGCATCCTGCACAACCAGAAAACCGATTGGTTCAAGGACGGAACGCTGGAAAACCGCCGGCAGTGGCATAACCTGAAGTACTACACCTGGGTGGAACAGCAGGGCAAAACTGTTGAGGAACTCAACGCCCAGTTGGATCCCGAGTGGTGGCTGCGCCAGCAGGCAAAAGTCGCGGACACCGATCGCAAGATACTGGCGCTACGCTCCTGAGCAGGATTATGCAAGCGGAACAAGTGGACGCGGCATTCGGGCAGTGGCTGGCCAGCCAACCCAACCCTGCGGGGTGCAGTTACCATATTCAGGTGAAGCTGCCCAGCAAAGAAGTGGAGATCGCTCAGCTCACAACGGCCAATCTCACCGGATGGGTCGTCATCGACTGGCAGCACCGTGGGCGCGGCTTGTCGGCGAAAAAGGCAATCGCGGCAGCGCAGCCGCCCGATATCGCGCGCCGCCTGGGCGCAATTCACTGCGACCTGCTGCATGCCCACTTTCAATTGATCCTCGCGCCTGACCCGGATTGGGCGGAGTGTTACGGGCAGGACTCGCTGGCGCCTGATTTGATGCCGGTGCTGGATGCCGGCCACGCAACCGTGTTGAGCGTTTCCGCGGAGCGCGAAGACGGCGACTGGCGCGTGACGCAGGCGCACCAGCCGCCCAACGACGCGCCGTTAACGGGGTTTTCAACAAGCTGATGGATGAACTCATTGAACCCGATGCGCGCGTTCTCGTGTGCCTGATCAACAAACCGCTCGATCTGGAAACCGCGCGGTGGGATCACTGGTACCGCATCCCGGTGAAGCACGCCCCACAGGATTTCCTCGCCGACATCATCGCCTTTTACCTCACCTCCGCATTTGGCGATGAGAAGTGGGCAGTGCACGAATATGCCAGGGTGCGCGGCCACGAACTCGTCAAACGAGTCGACATTTTCCCGGACCAGCCCGATCACCCGCGCGCTAACGATCTGTATTACAAAATGCAACTTGGCCCGCTCCAGCGGCTGGCTCGTCCAATACCCTCGCTCAAATGGCGCCGCGTTGCGTTTATTCAGACAACCGGCGACCGCTTTCTGAACGCGTTGGAGATCAGCGAGTTGGTTGAAACGCGCTCTGGCAGCAACCGATTTGTGCAACTCATGGAGGAAGACGACTGATGCTGATCACTCATGGAACACTCATTACGATGACCGAACCCAATATCCTCATCACGGATGGGGCGGTGCTCGTCAAGGACGGATTGATCGCCGATATTGGCTCCACGCGTGAACTGCAGAAACGCCATCCCGAACTGGCGACGCCAGGGGCAGACATGATCGATGCCGCAGGCAAGTTGATCCTCCCGGGGAACATCTGTGCGCATACGCATTTCTACGGCGCATTTGCGCGCGGCATGGCGATCCCCGGTCAGGCGGCGACAAACTTCGTGGAGATACTCGAACGCTTATGGTGGAAGCTGGATCGAGCGCTCGATCTCGAAGCGGTGCGCTACTCGGCGCTGGTCTGCCTGGTGAACGCTATCAAGCACGGCACGACGACGCTGGTCGATCACCACGCCAGCCCCAATGCCATCGCGGGTTCGCTGGACGTGATCGCACAAGCCGTGAACCTCGCCGGGTTGCGCGCTTCATTGTGCTACGAAGTCACCGACCGCAACGGATTGGACGGCGCGCGCGCCGGGATCACCGAAAACGTCCGGTTTGCCCGCGCGCTGGGAAGCGCCAGATCAGGGCGGGTGCAGGCAGCATTCGGGTTGCATGCTCTGCTCACCGTCGGCGACGACACGCTGGATCGCAGCGCGCGCGCCGCCCAGGATGCAGGCATACCGTTGCACTTGCACGTCGCCGAGGGGCTGGCGGATGAGAGCGAATCGGTCGAACGATATCACCTGCGTGCCGTGGAACGATTAGCCGCGCACGACGCGCTGTCAGACCAGACCCTCTGCGCTCATTGCATCCACGTCGATGCGGGCGAGATCGAGTTGCTCGCCAGACATAAAGCCTTTGTGACGCATCAGCCGCGCAGCAATATGAACAACGCCGTCGGGACACTGCTCGGAATGCCACTGGTAGCGCCGGTTCCCCAGATGCTGGCTGCGGGAATCTGCGTCGGGCTTGGCAATGATGGCTTCAGCAATAACGCATTCACTGAAATGACGTTCGCCGACCTGTTGCATCGGCATATGGCGGGGGATCCGCGCGCGATGGGCGCGGACAAAGTGGTTCACATGGCCTATGCCAACAATGCGCGTATCGCGAGCCTGTTCTGGGAGAAACCAGTCGGGACAATCACAATCGGCGCACACGCCGATATCGTTCTCGCTGACTATCAGCCCTTCACGCCGCTGCACGCAGGTAATGTGCCGTGGCATATTCTGTTTGGCATGGATGGCAGCGAGATCACACACACGATCTGCGCAGGCAAGCTACTGATGAAAGATCGCCAGTTGCTGACGCTGGACGAGAGCCAGATCGCTGAACAGGCGCGCGCCGTCGCGACCGAGACATGGGCGCGGGTGCAGGCAATGGCGTGAGCCCATCAGTTCTCAGCCCTTACTTCGCCACACGTTCCAGTTCCGTGACCACGCGATCAAGCTCATCGACCAACGGGTTGATCCTGTCATGTGGCAAACGACGATAAGTGTCTGTCAGCGCGCGGTAGTACCAGAGCGTGCCCGATTTACCGCCTGAGAAACGCTCCCATAATCGATCACCAATGCGGAGCGTATCGCTCAGGATGGCCCGCGCGTTATACAGCTTATCGGAGGCGGAAACCAGCCGGGTGGATACTGACGCAGTCGGCAGATGGGCGATATAAGCCTCTTTGCGCACTCGCCACGGGGGCTTTGGCGTCACAAACGTATCGGAGCATGCAGCAACGATTTCAGCCACCTTGTCGCCAAAGCGAGCGCGGATATCATCCAGGACAACCAACCCGCCCTGATCCTCGGGGCCATCATGCAGAAGCGCTGCGATGGCCTCATCCTCATCTCCTCCATATTCCATCGCGATGCTGCACACGCCAAGAACATGTGCCGCATAGGGAACCGCTGTCCCCTTGCGAACCTGGCGCGCGTGCAGACGCGCGGCGTAACCCAGTGCATCCTCAAATCGTTGTGTAAATCCCATTGTTTCCTCCCTACCCGTTCATTCATCATTATCACCCTTATCGTCTTCCTCAAGTAAAATGCCATTAACAAATATCCTCCCAGGAGTCAATTACCAATGAATGCTGCGCCATCAATCCCCAGATCCGAGTACCCCAGACCGCAATTTGTTCGTTCAGACTGGATGAACCTCAATGGCGAATGGGGTTTTGAAATTGATCAGAGTCTTTCCGGTGAAGCCAGAAACCTTCAGACTGGCAATGAGTTCAGCAGGAAAATTATCGTGCCGTTCTGTCCGGAGAGCGACCTTTCTGGCGTCGGCGAGAAGGACTTCATGGCGTCCGTGTGGTATCGCCGGGATGTCGCCCTGCCCGCTGAATGGATCGACCAGGGCAAACGCGTCTTCCTTCACATCGGCGCGAGCGATTATGAAACGACGGTGTGGGTGAACGGCGCGAAAGCCGGCAGCCATCGCGGCGGATACACCTCATTTTCCTTTGAGATCACTCAGTTCGTCAAATCCGGCGACAACGCTATCGTCATCCGCGCTATCGACGACACGCGCAGCCCGTTGCAGCCCAGCGGCAAACAATCCGAGCGTTTTAGTTCATATGGCTGCTTGTACACCCGCACCACCGGCATCTGGCAAACCGTATGGCTTGAGGCGGCGCCGTGCACCTACCTTCGCGGTGTGAAGTACTACGCCAACATCGACGAAGGCGCCATCACCATCCACGCCAAGGTGGCTGGCAATACCAGCGGGTATCGTCTGCAAACAACCGTGTGCGCCGGTGAGACGGTCGTCGGGCAGGCGGACGTGACTGCATCAAGTCTGACCACATTCACGATTGCCTTATCGGAGCGCCATTTGTGGGAGCCCGGCGCGCCCTATCTGTACGATGTCGCGTTCAAACTTGTCAAGGACGGCAAGAATAACCAAGACGTTGACACTGTCACGAGCTACTTCGGTTTGCGCACTATCGCTATCGATGGCAAGCGCGTCCTCATCAATGGCAAGTCGGTTTTTCAGCGCCTGGTGCTCGATCAGGGTTTCTACCCCGATGGCATCTACACGGCGCCCACCGATGCGGCACTGCGCGGCGACATCGAGTTGTCGCTGGCGATGGGTTTTAATGGCGCGCGCCTGCACGAGAAGGTATTTGAGGAGCGCTTCCATTACTGGGCAGACAAACTCGGTTATATCACCTGGGGCGAGTATCCAAATTGGGGACTCGATCATGCCAACCCGCATGCGCTCGAACGCTACACGGGCGAATGGCTTGAGGCAATCGAGCGCGATTTTGATCACCCCTCCATCGTCGGCTGGTGCCCGTTCAATGAAACCAACCCGCAGCAAAACAATGAACTCCTGCGCATGATCTACCGCGCGACGAAGGCTGTGGACAGCACCCGCCCGGTCATCGACACCAGCGGCTACGTGCACGTCGAAACCGACATTTACGACTGCCACAATTACGAACAGGACCCGGTTAAGTTTGCTGCGACCTTTGCGCCGTCACGCGACAGCGACAAGATCTACCAGAACTTCCCGCGCCACGACGCAGCCTATCTTGGGCAACCCTACTTTTGCAGCGAGTACGGCGGTATCTGGTGGAACCCCGGCCAGTTGGACGATCAGTCGTGGGGGTATGGCGACCGCCCGCGCACACCGGAGCAGTTCCTGCAACGCTATAAGGATCTGACCGAAATCCTGCTCTCGAACCCGAATATGTTTGCATTCTGTTACACACAACTTACAAACGTCGAGCAAGAAGTGAACGGCCTGTACACCTATGACCGCAAACCCAAGTTCGACCCCGCGATCATACGAGCGATCAATAGTCAGAAAGCAGCGATTGAGTAAAACCACGCAGTTGGAGAAAAGTCACCGCCTATAATCACTGCATGCAGATAGACAAGGACCAGTCGCCAAACCCGCAACCAAAGGCGCTTACAGTTGCCGAGTACTTTGCGGGTATTGGCCTGGTCCGCATGGGTTTGGAACAACAGGGTTGGAGTGTGACTTTCGCCAACGACATCTCAGAAAAGAAGTATGAGATGTACCGCGCATTCTTCCCGCATCATCACAATCACTATGTGGTGCGCGATATTTATGATCTTGACCCGACATCCATCCCGGAAACAATCCTGGCAACGTGTTCATTCCCATGCATCGATTTGTCGTTAGCGGGCAACATGAATGGCATTGTCGAAGGCAAGCATTCAAGCGCATTCTGGGGATTTATCAAGGCTTTAGAAGCACTGGGAAACGGGGCGCCGCCGCTTGTAATGGTGGAAAATGTGCCGGGCTGGTTGCTGTCGAATAAAGGCAACGACTTCAGAGCCACCGTCCAGGCGCTGAACGAGCTTGGATATGCCTGCGATGTGTTCACGCTTGACGCGCTCCGGTTTACGCCCCAAAGCCGCTTGCGCGTGTTTCTTATCGGGGCAAAGCGACCAGACTCTTTCAGCGACCTACGAGCGCTGCCGCAGCGTCCTGTTTCGCTCCTGCCCGAACAGCTTCGCAGGTGCATGGCTGCCAATAGCGACCTGGACTGGTTTTCAGCGCCAATACCCGCCCCGCCGCCGCTCAGAACGAACGGATTGTCAGCGATTATCGAAACTATTGACGAAGCGGATAGTCGCTGGTGGTCCGAATTTGAAGTGCAACGCCATCTGGATATGATGGCCGACGCGCACCGCAAGCGCGTTGCCGATATTGCAGTCGCAGGAACCGTCAGCTATCGCACCTTCTACCGCAGACGGCGTGAGGATCAACAACGTGTTGAGGTTCGTGACGACGATCTTTCCGGGTGTCTGCGCACTGCGGTGGGCGGCAGCGGCAAGCAGTTTCTCGTTCAAGCTGGAAATGGCCGGATTAAAATGCGCGCAATGACGCCGCGCGAATATGCGCGACTTCAGGGGGTGCCAGATCACTATCCGATCGCTGTCGGCAACGTTCAAGCGCTGACAGGATTTGGAGACGCCGTCTGTGTCCCTGTAATAACGTGGATTGCGCGCAATGTGCTCAATCCATTGGCGAAACAACTGCCAGTGCCAGCCGGAATCCAATATGGCTGACAATCTATCGCTAGAGCAGCGCCGGACTTTAGAGTCGGAATACCCAAAGCGCTTGAAATAAGTAACAAACTATGATCCAGGAACTCGCCGCAGAGAAGCTACGAAGAACTTTCGACCCTGACCTGTTGGGCATCACGACAACAGAGTCACTCCAGCCGTTAACCGGCATCATCGGCCAGGAACGCGCTGTTTCCGCGTTGCGTTTCGGGCTGGGCATGCAGAAGGACGGCTTCCACATCTATGTGGCCGGCCCGGCCGGGATTGGCAAAATGACCGCGGTGGAAGCCTTTCTGGAAGAGGTTGCGCGCCAGAAGGAGGCGCCGCCAGACTGGTGCTACGTTCACAACTTCGATGACCCGTATCAGCCAAAAGCCTGCCGGCTGCCGGCAGGTCAAGGGCGGCAGTTGCAGCAGGATGTAAAAAATCTCGTGGATCGCCTGCGCTTCCAGCTTCCCAAGGCATTTGAAAGTGACGCGTATAGCGCCAAGCGCGATGAGATCATGAAGGTGCTTGGGAAGCAACGCGATGTGGTGACCGAGCGCATCAACGATCAAGCCGCGCAGGCTGGCTTCATGATCCAGATCACGCCGACTGGCATCGCCCTCACGCCGTTGCTCAGCGGTCACCCGCTGACCGATGCGGAATTCCAGGCGTTGCCGATACCCGCGCGCGACGAATTTCGCGCGCGGCGCGAGGCGTTGCAGGATAGCCTGAAAGAAGACTTTAAGCAGTTGCGCAACCTCGAACGCGCCGCACAGGAAAACCTGCAGGAACTCGACCAGCAGGTCGCGCTCTATGTCGTCGGCGAACTGATGGACGACCTGCTGAAACGGTATAAGGATTTCGCTGATGTCATCGAGTTTTTAAAGGCAGCCCAGCTGGACATCCTCCAGAATATCGACGTGTTCAAGTCCGGCGGCGCCGGCGGCGGAGAGGGCAATCCCAACCCAGCGCCGTGGGCGCGCGATCTGCCCTTCCACAAATATCTTGTGAACGTGCTGGTCGATAACAGCAAAACGCAGGGGGCGCCGGTGGTCGTTGCGCCCAACCCCAGCTATACCAATCTGTTCGGGCGCGTGGAGAAGGAAACGCAGTATGGCGCCATGTACACCGACCACACCATGGTCAAGGCCGGCGCCATCCATCGCGCCAACGGGGGTTACATCGTCCTGCCTGTCGAAGACATGCTCACGCAGTACGCCACCTGGGAATGCTTGAAGCGCGCCTTGCGCAGCCAGGAGATCGTGATCGAGGAAATGGGCGAGCGCCTCGGTTTTCTCAGCTCAAAAACCGTGCAGCCGCAAGCGGTTCCACTCGACGTCAAGGTCGTGCTCGTCGGCCCCGCGCATGTCTTTTATGCATTGCACGAATACGATGCCGACTTCCCCGAACTGTTCAAGGTCAAGGCTGATTTCGAGACCGAGATGCCCTGCACGACGCAGAACATCAGCGACTTTGTCACGTTTATCTCGACCTTGTGCCAGCGCGAAAACCTGCGCCACCTTGACAAGACCGGCGTCGCGCGCGTCCTCGAACATGCCGCGCGTCTGGCCGAAGATCAAAACAAGCTATCTACCCATTTCGGGGCGATCGCGAACTTGATCCGCGAATCCGATTACTGGGCGGCGCAGGAAAAAGCAGCGACGATCACCGCCGAGCATGTGCGCAAAGCGCTGAGCGAGGCCGTTTACCGCGCCAGCCTCATCCAGGACCGGTCGCGTGAGATGATCCTGCGCGGCACATTGCTGATCGATACCGTTGGCGCAGTCGTCGGGCAAGTCAACGGTCTCTCGGTCATCAGCCTGGGCGACTATGAGTTTGGGCGCCCCAGCCGTATTACCGTAACCGTTGAACCCGGGGCGGGCGGGATTGTGGATATCGAACGCCAGGTCGCCCTTGGCGGGCCGATCCATAGCAAGGGTGTCTATATTCTGGGCGGTTTCCTGGCGCTGCGGTTTGGCCGCGATCGCGCCATCTCACTCTCAGCCCAGTTGGTGTTTGAGCAAAGCTACAGCGGGATCGAAGGCGACAGCGCTTCGAGCGCAGAGCTTTACACGATATTGTCAGCGCTAGCGGATCTCCCCATCAAGCAGGGCATTGCGGTGACAGGGTCTGTCAACCAGCATGGCGCCGTTCAGGCCATTGGCGGTGTGAATCAGAAAATAGAGGGCTTCTTTGACATCTGCAATGCGCGCGCCCTAACCGGCGAACAGGGCGTTATCATCCCTGCCAGCAACGTGCAGGACTTGATGCTGCGCGAGGATATCGTCGCAGCGGTGCAGGCCGGCAGGTTCCACATCTGGGCCGTGAATGCAATCGACGAAGGCATCGAACTATTGACGGGCGCGCATGCCGGAACGCCAAATAGCGCGGGACGATATCCCGAAGGGACGATCAACGGGCGCGTTGATCAGCGCTTGCGCGACTTATCGGAACCATAGAGGTAGCAGGGCGAGTCATGAAGAGTCGGGTGCTAAAAGCCATTTGCGTCTACAGCTCATCAAGCGATGCTGTGGACCCTGTTTACTTTGAGACGGCGACAATACTTGGCGCACAAATCGCCAATCACGGTTATGACCTCGTTTACGGCGGGTCAAAGGTCGGGTTGATGGGCGCACTCGCGCGATCAGTGCATGCGCATGGCGGGCGCGTGATCGGCGTCATCCCACAAACGATTCACGCGCGCGGCGTCGCCTACGATCTCGCGGATGAGTTGATCGTCACAGGTGACCTTCGCGAGCGCAAGGCGCGCATGGAGACGCTCGCAGACGCCTTTATTGCCCTGCCCGGCGGCTTTGGCACGCTTGAGGAAGTCATCGAAGTGCTGACACTGAAGCAGTTACAGACTCACGATAAACCTATCGTGTTTGTCAATACACTTGGGTTTTACGACCGGCTGGTGGCGCTGTTCGAGCAGTTCTACGCACAGCAATTTGCCAAGAGCCAGTTCCGTGAGTTGTACGCCGTAACACCTGATGCCACGGCGACGCTGGCCTATCTTAAATCGTACTCGCCCTCACAGCCAATAAGCAAATGGTATTAGTGAAATGATCGATTGGATCATCGGCGGTCTGCTTGCCATTATCCTGCTGGGAGTGGTCCTCTATTGGCAACTGGCAATTGCCGAAGGCGCTTATCTGGGGCGCACTGTCGTTATGTGGCTATACGACTGGTTCGCCCCGCGCTACGACAATGTGAAGCAGTTCAGACCCGCGTTGGACACGGTGATGCTGGCCATGCCGATCATGAAGCATCTTAACCAGAGAACCGGCGCAGCCGGCGCGATACCCCAGGTGCTTGACGTGGCGACGGGCACCGGGCGAATGCCGCAGACGCTTCTTGTCCAGAAGAATTTCACGGGCAATATCACGGCGCTTGATCTATCGGAGCGCATGCTGGCAATCGGGCGCGCAAAACTCAGCGCCTATGCGGATCGGATTACCTGGCTGCAACAGGATGCGCAGCATCTGCCATTTGACGACAATTATTTCGATGTCGTCACAAGTCTTGAGGCGTTGGAGTTTTTACCCCACCCCCGCAACGCGTTGCTGGAGATGGTGCGCGTGCTCAAACCCGGTGGGTTGCTCATCGTCACTAACCGCGTCGGCCCGGATGCCTGGAAGATGCCCGGGCGCACACAGTCAACCGGCGCTCTGGCCGCATGGCTGGAACAACAGGGGCTGCACGACATACAACCCGATACTTGGCTGGTCGACTATGACCTCGTCAGCGCCATAAAGTAAAACCTGAAGTTACAGAGGTTACAACAAATGAGCCAATTCAATATGCCAACACAAGTCATCGCGCACGCCGAGCGTGAGCGTGAGCAATTCCTGAATGATCTGTATGAATACCTGGCGATCCCAAGCGTCAGTGCGCAACCCGAACACGCCCGCGATGTCCGGCACGCCGCGGTATGGCTCAGCGAGCACCTGCGCAACATCGGCCTGACTGCCAGCGTCATGGAGACCGGCGGTCACCCGGTCGTCTATGCGGAGTGGAAGCATCCCGAGGCGGGCAAACCAACCGTGCTCGTTTATGGTCACTATGACGTGCAACCCGCTGAACCTTTTGAACTATGGCACAGCGAACCCTTCAAACCCACCGTGCGCGACGGGGACATTTATGCGCGCGGTTCCAGTGACAACAAGGGACAGCACCTGGCGCATATCAAGGCGGTCGAGTCCTATCTCAAAACGACCGGCGGCCTGCCAGTAAACGTCAAATTCCTGATCGAGGGCGAAGAGGAGATCGGCGGGCCAAACCTGGGCGCATTTGTCGCAGCCAACAAAGAACTACTCGCGTGCGACGTGGTGATGATCAGCGATTCGCACCTGCTCACGCTCGACCAGCCCACACTGCTCTACGGCTTGCGTGGTTTACTTTACTTCGAGGTCGAGGCGCGCTGTTCGGCGCATGACCTTCATTCGGGCACTTATGGCGGGAATGTGCAGAACCCGGCAATGGCATTAGCGCAGATACTGGCACAGTTGAAGACAGATCAAGGCGTGGTTACGGTGCCGGGTTTTTACGACGACGTTCACGTGCTAGGCCCTGAAGAGCGCGCCGAGATCGCCCGTATCCCACAGAACGAGGACACGATCAAAGCCGAGACAGGCGCATCGGAACTCTTTGGCGAACCCGGTTTCAACGTCCCTGAGCGCATGGGCGCGCGCCCGACGCTCGAAGTAAACGGCCTGTGGAGTGGCTACACCGGCCCCGGCGCGAAGACCGTCCTGCCTGCGATAGCGAATGCCAAGATCAGCTGCCGCCTGGTGCCTTACCAGGATCCCGCGAAGATATTTGAGGCCGTGTCGGCCCACATGCGCAGGCTGACGCCGCCGGGGACCACGCTCACATTCACGATGCTTCAGGAAGGAACCCGTGGCACATTGATCGACCGGCACGCGCCACAGGTGCAGGCTGCCGCGCGCGCGGCACAGAGCACCTATGGCAACCCGCCGATCTTCACACTCGAGGGCGGCTCAATCCCGGTTGTGAATGATTTTCAAGACGTGCTTGGCAAACCCATCGTCCTGCTCGGATACGGCCTGCCCGGTGACAACCTGCACGCGCCGGACGAGCACTATGCCATCGCCTGCTACGAAAAAGGCATAGAGGCGAGTATCAGGTTTCTTGCAGAGCTTTAGGAGGGATTGGAGACTGGAGATTAGAGATAGGAGATTCGGGATTTACGGCCGCATGATAAATTTGGGATTGGCGCACTTTATACGCCAATCCCAAATCTCTAATCCCTAATCTCTCTTCTATTCTATGCGCTTATGATGGGCTGAAGCAGCTTCTCGTCCGCGACGCGCTGTCTGGCAACCCAGCAGGCGGCGAAGTGGCCGGGACGCATTTCTTCCAATGGGGGCTGATCGGTTTTGCATTTGTCAATCGCC
>CAIXPS010000178.1 GCA_903921365.1 uncultured bacterium
AAGTGCATCGTGAACCACGGGTAGATTGCGCTCATCGGTTGTGACAATCAGCAGGCGGGGAAATGTGGGATAGCGCAGCGTCCAGCGCATGGAACGGTAGTAGGCACATAGACCGCCCATTTTGCCAACCCAGATATCGGGGCTGGCGCGCGAGCGAACGTCAACCGTGCCATCGATCTCCAACCAGAAACGCGTCCAGGCCGCCCCACAACGCAACGCCCCATAGCCATCCGGCCGCCATAACCTCACCCGCCCATTGTCCAAATACATATCGGAGGCAGCCATTTCCGCGTCGTACACCGCAAGGTCATAATAGTTCACCTGGCCTTCGTTGGGTTCACCCGGTACTGCGTCCAGGTAACAGGTGGCGCGGCTGCGCTGCCGGCAGTAGTATCTCAGCTGTTCGAAGAACCTGTGCGCGGCAACAGTGTGATAAGGCCTGCGGGCATGATCGCTGGCGAAGAAGCCGTGACGCCGTGCCACACGATCAGGATCAAACCCACTCCGCAACGCACGCAGTCGGACACCTGCATCGCTTGCCATCCATAGTGCCGGTAGTTGCCGGCGCATTCGTTCTGGGATGCGGGTTACCGTCGCTGGCGTAATCAAGCCAGAGGCGTGCAATGTTACGAGTATTTTTTCGATGACTTCGTCTTGGAGACCGGTGAAAGCTGCGATAGTCGAGACCGGGCAGACCGGATGACGGCACAGGAAGCTCAGCACATGATAAGAGTCATTATTCAGTACCTCTATTCCCTGGATGCCTCGGAGCTGATCAGGTGGATTCAGTAAATCGATCTGATGCTTGCCAGCAGTCTTGTGCCTGGATATCTTGGCCGTGCTCATATTCGACACCGCGTGGTAGATAACTGAGTTATCTGTACGAATCTCATCTGCGGAATGAAGTCTCACCTCATGAAAGGCATGCACGCCGCGTTGAAATCCTTCAATCGATGTCGGTGGATACGCAAATGGGTCAATCGTCATCAGGGTGTGATTGGGCAGCAACACCTGCCAACCGCTACCATGCCGTGACACTGCATTCAGACCTTCGCGAAGCGCCTTAACACGCTCAACCGTAGCCACAAAACTGGCTTTCGGTTGCGATGCGTCTGCGGTGTGGACTGTATCACCTTCCACAACAACATCAGATTCCCGGCGACCAGCACTCATGCGAGCCAATGCCAGCAACGCCCAGGCCCGAAATGGACGTGTGGTCAAGATCAACACGGTGGGGAAGTCCGCTGGCTTACGTCTGATCCACTGGTTAAAGTACCGCAACTGCTGATTGAATACGGTCACTGCGCCATCGCCGCGGTCATCGAGAAGATAGAAGACGCGCACACCGTCGTCACCGTAGAATGCAATCTTGCCATGCAGAAACAACGGTCGTTTCTGATTCTGTCGCTGGATGAATGTCTCCCATACTACTCGCGCCGGTGAAGCGCGCAACGCGGTCAATGCGCTCACGGTATTGATCTCTGTCGCGACATCGAGACCGGCACGCAACGACCAGAATCGCTCAGGTGTGAACCCCAACTGGTGTTGCGTCGTCCCGGTGCTCTGTGTGCACAACGTTACGCCCATTTCGGCCGGAGCGAACAGTGTCGCCGGTAGGTTTGAAAGAGATTGCGTAATGAATTGCAATAGCCCATGCTGCACCAACTGCTCGCAGATTTGCCCTACCTGTTCTCGCCTGATACCGGCGGATGCGGCCAGTTGTATTGATGACATCCACGGCTGGCGCGCACATTCAACCAGTACCTGCAATTCCAGTGTTGATAACATCATCTGTCGCGCCACTGATATAGAGGTTGCTTAAGCGAACTTGCACCAACCGGCAGCCTCACGTTTTCTCATCCGGCTCTATGTCTGTGTCCGCATCATCGGATTCGGATTGAGCCACCTGCATGGCATCTGCTTCCGTCATATTGCGGTTCTGTTTCTCGCCGTCCGATGGTGAGGGTCGCTGCCGATTCACAACTGAAGCCGGTGCGCCAGCAGCCAGACCACCGTATGTGCTGGCGACGATATCCGGCTCGCCCTGGTAGCTGCTCGCTAGCCGCAGCCAATAGTCCACATCCGCCGCATCACGACCGTATTTCACTCGCGATGCCTCGCGGACGCGCTCGAACGCGTGCGGATCGCCATCATCCACTTTGCGCGTGTCCACACGAAAGATGCTGGGCTGGCGGTTGGCATCCCGCACACGGGCAAAGCACGAGAAATCCGGCAGGCCGACGATGTCACTCGGCGTGACCGTCAGGCGATCCGCATCCGCAATGCTCAGTTCACGCGCCAACTCCTGCGCATCTTCTGCTCCGCAGCGGAACACAAACAGCGCGCTCGTGTTATCGAGCCAGGCCGCGCGAACCCGCTTGTTCACCTGATCCAGAAAGCGCAACGATTGCGTGCCCATGCACAGTTGCGCCCCATACTTGGCCAGTTCGCTCAGCAGGAATGTGTAGTCCGCGCCAGGGATGCTTTGAAATTCGTCGATCACGATAAATACCCTGCGGGGACGTGAGGCATTGGAAGTGGAGTGATCACCTGCCGACTGCTGTGCAAATAGAATCGATGCAATCCAGTTCAAGATAGTAGAACCAATGAGCGCAGCCGTCTCCTGTCCCACCACGCCGGCAGCCAGGTCAATCAGGAGAATGCCACCGCTGTCGATCACGTGCGCCAGGTCGATGGTCGATTCGGGCTGGCCGAAGATGCGCCGCGCCACATCCGAGGACTTGAAGCGGTTCATCTTGGTGACCACGGGCGTGATCATGTCGAGCAACAGGCGCGAGTTCAACCGCAGATAGGCGTTATATGAGTTGCGCCACCAGTCCTTGATGTGCCAGTGCGTCTCATCCAGCAGCCCAGCCTGCACGTCGCGTTGCATCGCCTGGTTGAGCAGGAGCGGATTCACGTCAAGCAAGGTGTATTGCAGCGGTCGCGGTGGTTTGCCATAAGTGCGACTGAGCCGTGTGCCGCCATCCAGGCGCTTGTCGTTTTCTGGCGCGTGCTCGATGCACAGAACTGTGTAGAGAATGCGGGTTGCCTGCACGAATAGATCCGCCGACCTCACGTCACCGGCAGCGACCGCTTGCCGCGCACCGTCGATACGCTCATAGAGCTGCGAGAAGCGTTTGTACAGGTTCGCGAAATGCGGGCGCACCGGCGGCTGGAGACGGCGGAAGGATGCCAGTGTTTCGAGGATCATCTGGCGCGCCGTGCGGTCCAACACGCCACGCACGATCTGTGCCTGGTTGGCGCGCAGCATGGCCGTCGCCTCGCGACGCCACTCCACGAAGTGCCAATCGCGCACCATCGACTCGTTGGCACTCGCCAGTGTAAGCAACGGACCACGCAAGTAATCCTCCATGCGTGGCCCCCAGTTGTCAGGCCATATCTCGCGAAAGGCATCGATGATATCGCTGATGCGTTTGTCGACGAAAGCCCCAGACAGTTGCCCTCCCATGCTGGAGGTGGATTGTTGAGGTGGAAGCAGCATGCGATCAAGCAGGTTCAATCCGAAGGGACGTTCGCGATCGGCTAGTGACCAGTAGATCGTATTGGCTTGCCGGCTTGCCGGAACCAGCGCCGCTACCTGCTGAGCCAGTGCGCGATGCGGGTCAAGCACGATCACGGCGGCGTCCGGGTCGTTAGCGATCACATCAGCAGCGAGGAGTGCCATGAGATTGGATTTGCCGCTCTGCGTCTTGGCAACCAGGCCGATATTGCCTTTAAGCGCGTGTGGTGCCAGCCGTATCGGAACGGAACGCCCCTGCGCCGCGGATTCGCCGATGAGAACGCCTTCTGCAACCTGCTCAGGCAGTGGCGATAGCCGTTTGGAGGACGTGTAGGCGATGCGTTGCAAGCCCGCTTCCCAATGCGGCAAGTGCCAGAGCGCCGCAACTTCACTCACACTCAGGATCGGCTGTTGCTGCCAGGGCAAGCGGAGATAGCCAACGAATGGCACGCGAGAGAGGAATGGATCGCCACCTGCGGTGTCGAGTGTTTGAGGGCGCAGATCGGCCGGTGCGTCGACGAACACGAAACCGTTGCCGCCTGCCAGGTTGTAGGCGCGAAACGCTGACTTGATCTGATCGAGGCGATTCTCCGCACTCGCGAGATCGTTTGCGGTGACAAATACGCGCGCCCACACGCGGAAGGCAGTCTGGTTGATCTTTTGCTTGATCAACATAGGGTCAGGCGGGCTGGGCAGGTGAAACCGCCAGTACAACAGCCCACTGCCTATAACGAATAGTATTACCGCCGACAGCAGAGCACCTATTCCCTGCTGACCGACGGTCGCGAGTACCAAAAACAACATTCCCACGCCAAGTAGGAATGGGCCGAAGGCGCTGAGCAAGATACCAAATAGGTGGAGCGGCGTGAGTTTGGCACGCTCGCCGACATCGGCGGTGGTGCCACGCCAATAACGCGCCCAATCGTCGGGCATCGGCTTGAGGATGTACTGGACCAGGCATACCTCGCCAGGGTTGAGGTCGTCCATGGCTGCGAGAACGCCGACCATCGGGTCGGCAGCCTGGGCGAAGTCGTCGTTGCCCACCCGACCTTCACGCGTGATATGGGTGCGGATCGGCAGGTAAGCCGGTTCACGCAGGCGAAGTTCGGCTACACGCCTGTGCTGACCGTGGTTTTGAGCAGAATCACGCTCGGGTGAGGGCTCTTCGAATTCGCACTGCGGGTAGGCGGACCGTAATTGCGACATAGCCATCTGAGTAGCGTGTTGCGATCCACGCAACTGAATCATCGACTCATAGGCGTTGGCAGTTAGTTCGAGGGCGAATGGTTGTGAAACGTTACAGGTTGCCAGCAAGGATTCTACAGCCAAGGCATCGCGAGTATTTGCGTGCGGGGTGATGATCTTGAAAATGAGCTGACCGGAGTGTATTGGTTTCACTCAGCGTACCCTAACTTACAGGTAGCTGCAGTCAATACCCATCGTGTTTAGAGACGTTCACTTAACGTACCCATGCAGACATCAACAAGATAGGTAACCTGTGACGCGTGAATAGTGTTGTCCAGTCTTGTGTTCATCTGTAGTATTTTTCTGTAGTATGTTAATCATGTTGCCAGGTACATAATGACCCTTGTTTCCATGAAACATTTGTTCTTATCATGAAATCCCTGAAAACAAGGCGTTTAGCATAATGTACCGAGAAAAAAATACAGATTTCAGGTTTTTGACACATATGACATCGTTGTGGCATCACTAAAAGTGCTTGTTTTCAGGGTTTTCAGAAAGCTTCTCGATTTCCGGCAGACAAATTGTTCCCGTCCGAGATATTTGACCACAATCTGCCCCCAGCAAGCCTAGATAAACGGTGTTGCCGGCCATACTGTTTGACCGCAAAACATGACCTGCAATCCGCTTTAATGGAAATACTCAATAGCCGTAATGCTTACCTGCTTACCTACGGCCATTACAAAGTCCATTGACAGGGATTGAAAAAGCACACTCAAGCGATTAAGCTTAGGTATGAATCAAAAGGCCGAATCACCTGAGTGGCAGACGAAGTATAGTCCCGACGAGAATGAAGAGAGCGGATTTGTGTTTGATGTAGGGAGTGCGTATAGCTACTTTGAGCGGGTGAAAGATAAGCGCAAAGCACGTGGGTTGCAATACCCACTGGCTGTCGTGATCATACTGTGTATTCTGGCAAAACTGGCGGGAGAAAACACACCAGCAGGGATAGCTGACTGGGCAAGACTTCGGTCAGAGATGCTATGTGACAGGCTGGGGATAAAGCGACGAATAGTAAAGAAGACAGGCAAACTGAAGATGCCTTGCGCTGGCAGTTACAGTCGCATCTTGAGCAAATCAATGGATGCAGACGAATTGGAAATGGTGTCGAAGGAGTACTTTGGATCACGGCCAGCTGCGGCAACTGCAATCGAGATTTGCATAGATGGGAAGAAGGTGCGCGGGACAATCACAGCCAACAAACCCGAAGGCGACTATCTATTGGCAGCCTATATGCCTGGCGCAGGGATCGTGTTGATACAGGAGCTAATCAAGGCAGGCGAAGGTGAGTTGACAGTGGCTCCTGAAGTGCTGAAAGTGCTTGATTTGAAGTCAAAAAGCTGAATA
>CAIXPS010000179.1 GCA_903921365.1 uncultured bacterium
GGTGACGGCGCGCCCCAGGATACACCCGCCCCGGCAATCAAGGCGCTTTCATACAACGAAGTGACCAGCGCGGTTAGCTCTGCTGTTTACCGGGCATCTGCCAACGGCGGCGATGGCGACTACGGCGGCACCTACGTTGAGGAAGTCTACCCAGGCTACGCCATCGTGCGCACCACGCCAACCACATACCTGCGCGCCGACTACACCGTCGGCCCCGACAACAGCATCACGATTGCCGATCCCGCGCTATGGACGCCGGTCGAGAAGGGCTGGTCGCCCACGAGCGCGCCCGACGCGGAAGCACCCGCTGAGGATGCCACGCCCGGCGACAGCGCTGAGGATGGGATGGCGACGAACGGCGGGTTGCAGGCAGTCAAGTCGCTCGGCGGCGCGCGCATCGGCGCTTACACCGTGATCTATGGCGATTCGACCACACCCGACCTGTCGCCCATGCGCGACTACTTCACGAAGGCGACCGACTACTGGCTCAACGAGTGGACGCGCCGCCCGATGATCTATCACCACGCGGGCGACCCGGCTACGGCTGACGACCCGGTTGTCGGTTTCTGGGACAAAGCCACGGCTGACGACATCGGCATCTGGCTGGAAGGCGAGTTGAATAAGTCGCACCAGTACGCCACCGCCATCTCCACGCTGGTTTCACGCGGCGCACTGAAGCTGTCCAGCGACAGCGCTCCGCACCTCGTCCGGCGCACCCGTCAAGCCAATGGCACTAACGAAGTCACGCGCTGGCCGATTCTCGCATCTTCCCTCACGCCCACGCCCGCCGAACCCCGGCTGCTGGCCGTCGAGCAAATCAAGAGCGCGTACAAGGCGCTCAACGTTCCCCTACCTAGTGTGTTAGACGCCGCTCCAGCGACGAAGGCGAATGCAACAGGCTCCCCGGCAGGGGCGCAAAGTGCAGACGATCCGGCCACGGTTACCGCGTCCAAGTCAACCAGTTCTGCAAGTCATGAGGTTAAGCAAATGAAAACGATTCCTGAGTTTGTCGCCGCGGCGCGTGACGCCGTTATCGCTGGCGATATGGACAAGGCTAACGGGTTTCGGGCGCAGGCCGAGGCGCTGAAGGCGCTCGACGCCATTGAAGCGCCCGCGCCGGTAGCGACGCCTGTGCCGACTGCGCCCGTTCGCCTTCCTTTCGCCACGAAGGAAGCTGCACCCGCCACCAAGTCCACTGGCGAGAGTGCCGCAATAAAGACCTGGTACAACAAAAAGTACGGCGATCTTGACGTTGCGATGGAGGCCGTTGCGTCTGAGTTGCACGGCGGAGAGGACTACAAGCACATGACATGGGCCAAGAACGCCGACTACAAGCGTTTTCTGCGCACCGGCGTCGGTGATCCCGAACTCATGCACATCGTCCTCCTGACGCCCGCACAGATTTTTGAAGGGATCAGCAGCGGTTACTCGGTCAAGGAAATGAAGGCAACGATGGTCGAGGCCAGCGATGTCCTTGGCGGTTACGTCGTTCCTGAGGATTTCCGCAACACGGTCATCCAACGTCTGCCGGGCTTGACGGCGGTGCGCCCATTAGCGAACGTCATCACAACTTCCAGCGATAGGGTGTTATGGCCTAAATCAACCGGCGGCAACAATCAGTTCCCCAGCGCGGCGCGCGTGACGTGGACAGAAGAGACGCCCGCGGCTGGCGCTTCGGCAACAAACGCAACGTGGGGGCAGGTGCCAATCCCAATTCACACGGCAATGAGCACGACCACACTCAGCCGCAACTCACTTGAGGACGCAGCCTTTGATGTGGCGCTTTACCTGTCGAATCAATTCAGTATCGCTGCCGCCATCGATGAAGACATTCAATTCCTCACCGGTAACGGGGCAGGCCGGCCACAGGGTATCCTTGGCCTTGGGGGCGTGCCAATCGACTCGGATATCGTGACTGTCAAGTCCGGCAACGCCGCGACCCTGAGCAACGACGGCATGATTGCTGTGCCCTACGGCCTGGCTGGTCAGTACCGGCAGGCGGGCGCTGTCTGGGTTATGAACAAAGCCACAATCCAGGCTATACGCCAGTTAAAGGATACGAACTCACGCTATCTGTGGGCGGACAACAATAACCAGCTTGCGCCTGGTCAGCCAGAGCGCCTGCTCGGATACGCGCTGAAGGAAACCGAGGCGATGCCCGCGATTGGCGCCAACACATACCCGGTGCTCTTCGGGGATATGAAGGGTTACACCATTGCCGACCGGATCGGCATGAGCATCGAACGGTACATTGACAGCACAACCGCGCAGAACAATGCCGTGATGTACATCATGCGCCGCCGGTTGGGTGGTCAGGTTACCGAAGGCTGGCGCTTCGTAGCCCACCAGTGCCACACGTAATCGGCGTCGGCTTGCCGACGCACTCGGCTAGTTCAAACAGGGATGCGCCGGGCGGCGTCCAGTCGCCTGGCGCTATGGCTAACAAGGTTAGCCTGGAGGATTTTCTAATGGCTCTTCATGTTCTTTCGGACGGCGCGGTTTACTCTCAGCAGATCGCCCCGCAGTCCATCACCGGCGACGGCGCATATCACGAGGCGGCAGGCGCGCGCGTAGCCGCTGGCAGTTTTGAGACCGTCCAGTTTCTCATTGAGCTTGGCGCGCTCGTCGCTGCCGATACGGTAGATGTCAAGGTGATTCAGGCCAATGCTGCGTCGGCAGGCACGTCCAAAGACCTGACCAATGCTGCGCTGGCGCAGGTTGCCACGGCTGGCGCTAACCTGCTGTACTCAATCGAAGTCAACCTGCTCATGTGCGACGTTGCGAACGGCTTTCTGTGGGTGAACGTCAGTTACAGCATCGCCAACACGAAGGCATCCCTGATTTCCTGTACCGCCATCGGCTACGGCGCGCGCAAGCTGCCGACCGTCAACGGGCTGACGCAGGCCGTCAAGGTGCTGGCCTAATCAATGGCACTGATCACGCTGGAGCACCTCAAAAGCTACTTGAAGCTGTCAGTCACGACCGCTTCGGTGGACGACGCTTTGCTCCAGCGCCTGATCATCGCGGCGCAAGGCATCATTGAGCAGTACGTCAACCGCGCGCTTACGCCGGTACAACAGACGCGGTACTATCGCCAGTCGTTTGTGAACGCCCAGCTACTGATGCTTGACCAAGACCTGCTGCAGCTTGACAGCCTGGTTAACGGCAACGGCGTTACGGTGCCCACACCGGCGACCAATGTGATACTGGAGCCGCGCAACTTTCCGCCCTATCGCCTGATACGGATGAAGTTCTCTTACTCCGTGTGGATATTCACCATCGACGGCGAGGTTGCGGTAACGGGCTGGTGGGGCTATCCGGCGTCGCCCACGATCAGCTTGTCAGGCGGTGGCGGCAGCGGCGGAGTGGGATTCGTCAACGTCATCAATGGCGCGGTCAGCAGCATAGACGTAATGAATCAGGGATCGGGCTATGCCACAGCGCCCGCTGTCGCCTTTAATGCCGGGCCCGGCACTGGCGCAGCGGCCACCGCTTCGGTCAGCGGCGGCGCGATCACCGGCTTTACAATCACGGCGGGCGGGTCGGGCTACTTCCAGACGGAGTACGACCTCATACAGGCGTGCACGCGGCTGGCGTCGTGGCTGTACCGCCAGAAGGACACGCAGGCCGATATCGACCGCCCGATGTTGACTGGCGCAGGTGTCACGATCATGCCATCGGCCATGCCGAAGGACATAACGCAACTGCTCACGCCCTACAAGAAGGTGCTGCGATGAGCCAGGTGCTTGCCATCTACGCGGCGCTCGCGGCCAAGACCGTGACCGTCAACGCCACAGTGGTGTCCGCTTACGACCTGCCCGCCCTGCGCAACAGCATAGAGACGGCCAATCTGCCGTGCCGCATGATGCTGCCGTTCCAGAAGAACGCCGAAGGGCGGCAGGGCAACTTCATAGCGATGGGAACAGGGCAGGGGAAGATCACGTGGCGCGTTACTGACCTGATGCTGTGGGCGGCAGAGGCTGCTGGCACGGGCATGGTTGACTATGCCGCCACCCTTGTCGCCTACGCTGGAGCATACGCCGAGATGCTGCGCACAATTCGCGCGCCCGTTGGCGCTGCGCGCATCACGAACTTTACCTGTGCGCCCGACATCTATGAATGGCCGCCGCAATCAGGGCGGTTTTACTACGGCTGCGAGGCCGTTATTGACGTGGAGGAGATTCTCTTTGGCACGTCAGGGCTATACGGTTGATATTTATGAGGAAAAGAGTGTCGCAGGGGGTA
>CAIXPS010000180.1 GCA_903921365.1 uncultured bacterium
GGCAACGGTCGGCCTCGGAATCAGCCGCGCTTTATTCCTGTGGATGACGCGCAAGGGCGGCCCACTAGACATTTGGAAATAGAAAGTGGGTGGTTAGCCCGCGCTCTGCTGCCATTCCACCAGCGCGGCGCGCGCAAGTTGAAACTCATCTTCAAGCTGCCATAGTTTCTCAGCCGTGTCCGGTGCGGTGATGTCGCCCGTCTTGCCGATCATCTCCAACTCGCGGCAGCGGGTGGACAGCGCCGCAGTTCCCAGATAGCCGCCGCTGGATTTGAGCGTATGCGCAGCGCGGTGAAACGTCGGCGCATCCTGTTCAGCCAACGCCTTGTGCAGCGCCGCGATGTTCTCTGCGGCCTCGGTGAGAAAGTCATCGATCAGCACACGGACAAAATCCTCACCGGTGGACTCCACCAGGCTATCAAACATGCTTTGATCAATCGTGGGTTCGTTCATCCAGATCATCACTCCTTGCGACCATCGCTTCTTGCGACCATCGCTCCTTGCGACCATCGCTCCTTGCGACCATCGCTCCTTGCGACCATCGCTCCTTGCGACGCAAAGCGAAATGTCGCCCACTGCCGCGCGGCGGGAAACGACATCCGACCTGGACATAAGCATACCCCAATCAGAAAGCGGGCGGGCGCTACATTAAGTCGCCAAGTGGCCCCAGGTTGAGGTTAAGCTCCTCGCCCTCGAGGTGAAACGCGACCTTTAGTTCCTCCATCCGTTTCTCCAGCCTCATGAACGTTTCACCCAGCCTCTCGATCTCGTCATCGCTAAGCGACCCGCCCTCCATTCGCCGCAGCGCCTGATGCTCCAGCATGCGTCGAATGAGTTCGATCAACGTGAGCACCAGCTTGGCAAGCCCTTTCTCCACCCCTTCCGGGTCGGCATTGATGTGCTGCGGCAGAGCGCTACTGGCGTGATCCAACTCGGTGGCAAATGCCTGCACGCCTCCCGACTCAAAAATCATCCGCTCGATGAACGGGTCATCGCTGATAGGTTTGTTCATAAAGTCTCACTTTTCGCTGGCCGATCGGGCAGCGACACATTGACATCCACAAAACTATACGGCGGCCATGGGCCGGTGCACATGAAGCGCAACCCCGCCCCTGTTGCGTCGGGCGTGGATGAAGACATGACCGGATTGCCTGTCGCGAGCACGGCCAACCGATCGTGAAAGCGTTGCACCTGCGCGCGCTCAACAAGATATGCGGCCGTTAGCAACATGCGCGGGCTGGTCAGGATCTTCTGCGTGTGCTCGCTGCACAGCGGCGCCAGCTCAGCATCTATCCAGTCAACCAGCGCTTGCGCGCGCGCGCGCCACGCCCGCAGTTCACGTTCTTCCTTCAGACGCGCCAACATATAGGCCTGACCGCTCATCCCGCTGGAACTTGCTTGCTCCACTACCGCTGGACGCTCTTCATCCCATAGAACGCGTGCGCTGAGTTCGACTTTACCGCGCACGCGCGCCAGGTTGGCGACGAAAGAGCGCTCATTCGCCGCGATCACGTCACGCAGTTCCTGCTCGTCACGCAAAACCGTGCCAAAACGCGCCGGCAGCACGGCGCGGTCACTGCACAGGCGTTCCAGCACCTCCTCATGCCTCCACAGGTTCTTATCCACAGTGGCAATGCGCTGCGATTGCGTCGGGCTGATGATGGCGCTGACATCGCCGTAATTCAGCGCCGCCAGCGGCGCATCGTCTATGCCAGTCATGTGCGCAGGATTCGCCGCATCCGGAAACAGAACATGGTCTGTGACACCCGGCGGATCCGTAAACCCGTATACATAGATCATGATCGCTGTTGCGGAGCCGTCGTCCGCGCGCTTTCGAGCCCGAGTGATACGCGCCGCATATGTTCAATCGTTTCAACTGATGACAGCAACACCTTCAGCCCGACATAGATCAGGTCAACATCGGCCA
>CAIXPS010000181.1 GCA_903921365.1 uncultured bacterium
ACCCTTAACACAACCGCGCCTAAGTATAAGTGCTATGCTTGCAAAATACCGGTTAGTCCGGTGTGATGGGCAGCAGGCCGGACAAGGATGGCGCCGCCTGCTCGAAACGGCGCATGATCCGCTGCAGACTCGCGGCATCCTTGCCTTCAAAACGCAACGTCATGGCTGCTTCTGTTACCGATAGTCGCGCGATGCCCCAGCCATCCGCAAACTCAGCACGCAGACCATCGCGTGTGCTCAAAGCGGCTTCACCCGCAAGACCGGCGCGCAGGTCGGCGAGCACCTGTTGCGCCGCCGCATTTTCCATGTGAATTCGGATATCCGGGGTAATCGGGTATGCCTTGATGCCATCGGACAACTGCGTCAGGCTCTTGCCGGTATCTTTCAGGATGCCGGCCATGTAAAGCGATGCGATCAGACCATCATCGCCCTGCAGGAGCCTGAAGAAGTGATGACCGCTGATCTCGCCCGCATACGGCGCGTCGCGTCGCATGAAGGTGGACTTGATGAATGTATGTCCGGAGCGCTCAAGGACAGGTTCACCATGCAGCGCGCGAATCGCATCCGCCACAATCATCGAGCACTTCTGGTCGTAGACAATAGGCGCCGGGCTATCTGCAAGCGCTCGACGGGCGAATAAGACGATGGCGCGGTCGCCCGAAAGCGGCCGGCCAAGCGCGTCCACAAACATGACGCGATCCCCGTCGCCATCGTAGGCGACGCCCAGGTCGGCGTGTTTGTCAACCACGCTCTGGCATAACGCCCCAAGGTTTTCCGCATGGCTGGGATCGGGTGGGTGGTTGGGGAAACGGCCGTCCACGGTGTCATATAGATACGTGACATCAGCGCCGGTTGCCCCCCAGATGTCGCGCGCGACCAGGGCGGCTGCGCCGTTGGCGCAATCGACGACAACGCGCATGCCATCCAGCCGTTGGGTTTGCGTCAGAGCAAAAGCGACGTAAGCAGGTTTAATGTCAATCGAGCGGACGCCGGGAATTTCGCCCATCGGCGCAGCGATCGATGCCAGATAGGATTCGACCGCCGCGAGTTGATCTGGCGCAATGCTCTCCATGATCCGGGCGAGCGCAGTAATGTCTTCGGGTTTGACCGGCAGGCGGGCGAGTGAGATCTTAAATCCGTTGTCGCCAGGCGGGTTGTGCGACGCAGTCACCATGACCGCCGGCGGGATGCCGAGGTGCAGGCGCGCGTAGTACAACGCCGGCGTCGATACGATCCCGATATCGACGACGGCACAGCCGGCATACGAAAGGGCGGCGATCAAGTGGTGTTTGAGTTCAGGCGTTGACAGACGCCCGTCACCGCCGACGATGAATTCTTGACCGCCGCTATGTTGTGCGAGCGCCAGGCCTAACCGGGTCGCGTGTTCATTTGTCAACTCGCTGCCGTAATGGCCGCGAATGTCACAGGCTTTATAGATACTCATTCAAGGGAGTATTGTAGGCGTAAAGCACCCGTGTTGCCGGGTTTTATACGGCCAGCGACATCAGCGCAATGGTGCCGCCGTCGACAAGCAAGGTTTGGCCAACGACAAAGTCGGCATCGTCAGAGGCCAGATAAACACACGCTTTCGCGACATCCAGTGGTTGACCCACCCGTCCGCGCGGCACTCTTTTCCCGCCGGCCAGTGGGTCGTAACCCTCGTACTTGGTGTGGTGGCTCTCCACTTCGATCCAGCCCGGCGCAACGGCGTTGACGCGGATATTCTTGCTCGCCAGTTCAATGCTAACCTCGCGCGTCCACGCGATGATGGCCCCTTTTGTCCCGGCGTACACCGAGTGGCCTGGCATCCCGGCAAACCCATGCACCGATGTGAGATTGACAATGGCGCCCCTGCCAGCCTTAAGCATATGGGTTACGGCGCGCTGGGCGCAGAAGAACTCCCCGCGGATGTTCACGTGGTACAGGGAGTCAAACTGCTCTGGCGTTACATCGAGGAAATCCCACACCTCGGTGATGCCGGCGTTATTGATGAGGATGTCAAGGCCGCCAAGGAAGGCTGCTGCCTCATCAACCAGGCGAAAGCACCCTTTCACTTCACTCAGATCGGCCTGAATGACCGACGCTTTTCCGCCTGCGGCGACGATCTCTGCCAGGGCGCTTTCGGCGCCTTTCTTACTACCCGCATAATGAATAACGACATCGGCGCCCTGGCGCGAGAATTCAAGCGCCACTTCTCGCCCGATGCCTGTGCCGGCGCCCGTGATGAGCGCCCTCTTCCCTGTGAGTTTCTTTAGTTCGTTTGCCATGTCTTCCTTTGCTTATACTGAGATTCTTGAAAAGCACTCCGGCACGCCTTTGACGCCAAGGTTAATGCGAAAGAGACTGCCCGCCAGTGCTCCGTCGGTGGCCTTCTCGTCACCGCCGGCAGTGGTGACGTACATATCTGTGTAGTCTGTTCCGCCGAAGATTACACTGGAAACCTTGCGCGCGGGGAACTGTACCCGTTGCAACTCCTGACCCGTTGGCGAGTAGCGCACCAGACAGCCGCCGTCCCAGCGCGCAGACCACACGTCGCCCCCGGCATCAACCGTCATGCCGTCGGGCAAGCCTTCTGCCTGCGGGTTTTGCGCGAAGATGCGCTGGTTGCTCAACGCCCCGGTCGCCTCGTCGTAATCAAACAAGTAGATGGTATACGCTTCCGAATCGGTGTAGTAGAGGCGCTTATGATCGGGCGTCAACCCCATGCCGTTCGAGCACGATATCCCGTCGAGCACCAGTGTCAGGCTGCGATCCGGATCGAGCCGATATAGCCTGCCTTTGCGCGAGGCGGTAGGCATCGTGCCGCAAAAGACGCGACCGGCCGGATCAGCGAAGACATCATTGAAACGGGTTTCGCGCTCATCCGGTATATCCTCGATGACGGTCGTCAGTTCACCGTTGCGAAGCAACTTGACGGCGCCGCGCGCCATGAACAACAGGAACGCGCCGTCAGCCTGGATCGTGTAGCCGCCAATCGGATCGCCCTTGAAGACCAACCCGTGTTCACCCGTAGCCGGGTTATAGCGAAACAGTCGTCCGTCGTTGATGTCAATCCAGTACACACACTGTTCAAACGGATGCCACATGGGGCCTTCCCCCACAACACAAGCATAATCAGCAATCAACTCAGGTTCCACTTTTACCTCCGACAGAGAATGGTTTTACGAACTTATACATCAGCAGGCTGTCGATGTACAGCCCGCCAACCTTCCCGCCAACCTTAATGTCGCGTTGACAACGCCCCTCAACCTGAAATCCAAACTTCTCATACAACGCGATGGCTCTTTTATTGGTAGCAAACGCCTCAAGCGTGACTTTCTCGATGACCGGATGCGCTGTGGCCCAGTCCAGGAGCATCTTGATCAGCGTCGATCCGACGCCTTTTCCGCGCCAGTCGCGCGAGATGAAAATCGAGAAGATGCCGACGTGCTGTGTGCGCCGGCGGCCGCCGTTCTCGAATTCGAGGAACCCAACAGGGATGCCGCGACCTTCCGCAACGAGCGCCAGGTAACCGGCTGACTGATTATGTTCATCGATATCCGCGCGTTTTATGGGAATCGTCCAGTCGACCTCGTCCACCTCGGCCAGCGTATAGCGCCCCTCGGAAGCCACGGAGCGCATGATTTCCACAAATCCTGCCGCATCACCGCGATTTGGATTGCGGATGACAACAGTGTCGCCATTGTCAAGCAATAGGCGCCTGGGTGTGATTGTGCTCATGGCAGCACCCCGATGGGACGGCTACTCGATCCCCCAGTATGCGTTGATGTCACGCTGGTATTCCTCAATCCGGCAAGCTTCCACATCGCTGACTTTGATCGCCCGGCCAAGCCTGGACGACTCAAGGATTGCCAGCCCCGGCGCAATATCCTTCAGACCCTCGATCCCGCTGGTTTCCGGCTGGCGCGTAGACTCCACCGCCCGGATAAACTCGCCAAGTTCAAGCGCGAAGCTATCGGTGATTCCATCCGGAAATAACCGCGCAATATCGGTTTTGCTCGCTTGCTCCCGGTAGGTTGCGAGGGCGTTTACTGGCGTTTTCCCATCGCGGATCAACATCTCACCTTTGATGCAACCGTGTTCGCCGTAGATAGCGCCGCCCGCTTCAAAGCCGGTGCTCTCACCGTGGCCTGCCCAGGAAAACACGATATTCCCTATGGCGCCTGACTCAAATTGTAACAACGCCATGAACGTGTCGTCCGCATCGCAGTCCGTCTGCGCAACCACTTTGCCGTCGCTGTCGCGCGCAGAACGCACTGGCTCAATCGTTCTGGCGAGCGCGCTTACTTCGGCAATTTCACCGCATTGATACCTCAGCAGGTCGAAAAGATGCGCGCCGATGTCCATCGTCCCACCGCCGCCGGCCTCATTCTTGATGTGGCGCCATGCGGTTCGGGCGACGATGTGATCGGGCGACCAAACATTGCCGATTCCTCCAGAAAGCAACATCTGCACTTTGCCGATTAAACCGGAGTGAATCGCCCAGCCGCGCGCGCGCGTGCTCTCCATGTAGCGCAGGTTCTCGGCGACGCCAAGCGTCAACCCACGCTTTTCGGCCAGCTCGACCAGGCGCATGCCCGCGCGCGCCGTGATGGCAAAGGGCTTTTCCATCATGACATGCACGCCGGCATTCAATGCGGCCATGGCAATCGGGTAGTGCGCTGATACTGCCGAGAGGACAATGATTGCGTCGACGGCGTGGTCGCTCAGCATGTCGCGGTAATCGGTGTAGATACGCGGCGCCGTGGTCTGGAAGTCGCGCACCCAGACATCGCGCACATTCAATGGATCGCCCGGCCAGGCCGACACGTGTGGAAGCGGCGCCGGCCCCTTGTCGCGCTCGATCCAGCGTTCCGCGTTCTCGGCAGTGCGCGACGAAAGCGCAGTAACCTCAAACTGATCCACCCCATGTTCACGCAGGATTTTTAATCCGCGCAGGTGCGCGCCGGTGATGTATCCGCAACTGACAATGCCAAGTCTTAACCGCGATCCAGACATGTCCACACTCCTGTCATTTTTGCCGCCATGCCGCCGGTGATGGCCGGAACCCCAGCGCCTCGCGGGCTTTCTGATTCGAGAATAGCGCCAGGTGCGGCTGTGATTCGAGCAAGTCGCCAAACCGTGTTTCCGTGTGCGGGAAGAGGGAAGAGACGAGATGTGCAGTCGGTGTAGTCGTGTGAGTGTCGTCTGCGCCAATGTTGAAGGACTCGCACATTCCCAGCCTCGTGGAAATGTAGTCGAGCGCGAGCCACACGGCCTGCGCCGCATCATCCAGATCGACGTATGTCCACCAGGACTTCGCCACCTGTTCCGTCACAGGCATATCGGCTATTTGAGCAGGCACACTGGCGCTCCCTCGGGCGCCATCGCGCATCAAGTACGCAAAACGCAGGCTGGCGGCTGATCCGCTAGTGCGTTGAACGAACGCTTGCATGATGTTTTCACCCGCCAGCTTGCTCAGGCTGTAACTGTCTTCGACCTGCGGCGGCGTGTCTTCGTCCACCGGCAGGTAGGGCGGCGCAGCGAAGTCCTTGCGGAAGATATACCCGTAATAGCAGATGCTGGACGCAAAGACGATATGTTTAATGCCCGCAGCTTCACAGGCGAGTGTGACGTTGTAGGCGCCGAGAGCGTTAATCCGGAACACCGTCTCTGCCGGCGCCATGTAGGGATTGCGGAGTGCCGCCAGATGAACCACGGCATCGACGCCGCGCAACGCTGCTGTCAGCCCCGCCAGGTCGCATACATCGGCCTGCCGGTAGTCGATGCCGTCGACAGGCTGTGCCGTTGCATTGATGTCACTGACGTCTTTAACGTCAGTGACATCAATGCAACGCAAGTGATGCTCCGGTCGATGGCGGAGCGCCAGTGCGCCGCCCAGGTCGCCGTTACCGCCCGTGATTGCAACGTTCACGCTGTTGTCTTTCTATCGCCTACATTGGCATCTGATGCTTCACTGACGCCTTTGAGCGAGTTTCCTGCAACTGCACACCAGACTGCCGTTGCTCAAGAATACTCAGCGACAACTCGACAACTTCTGCGGCTTCTTTTGGCGTCATTGTGCCAACCGTCACCATATCCTGCTGTCGAATCGAGTTCCAGACAAAGGTCAACCCCTGCAACGGGCGAATCTGTCCGGCGGCGAAGGGTTTGATCGTCATGACAGGTTTCTGCGAACCATGGATGATGCGGTGCACCCAGTCGACCTCAACCTGCATGAGGAAGCCCATGGCGTTGTAGATCGAGATGTATGTCTCAACGTCAAGGCCGGTTTCGTCGGCATAGACGATGCTCTCCGGCATATGCGTGCTGAGGCCGGGGATCATCCCATGCTGGCGGATCAATGCGCACAATTGATCCATCTTGCGTATTGTGCGGGTAGGGCGGTCAACCATGGCGTCAGTCGTGGACTGGTGCGGCATGCAGAAGGCGGCGCCCAGACGCGCTTCCTTTATGAGAATGGCTTCCACTGCGGCAACATCAAAGCCCTTCTCCGGCGTATCTGGTTGAACAGGGAACCCAGGCGTCGAGATGATGATGGCGCCGGTGCCGGTGCGATCTTCGGCCTCGGCGATAGCGTCGGCCAGCGGCGGGTGCTGTATCTGCCCCATGATGGTGTCAACGCCGGCGCGGAAATAAACCTCGAGGATGTCGGCGATCTTCTTGCGATCGGCGATGTTTTCCTTGATGAAGTCATCCTTGGCGCGGGTCGTGTGGCTCCAGCCGAGGAACCAGTTTGTGCCAATAATCATGCGTGAAAGCGACACACCGCCGACGGTCGTGCGCGGGAATTTATCCATATTGCTCCTTTCGCGATTGGTAGAGAATAAAGCTTGAGGTTATTGTAACTCTCGAACCTCGAATCTCCAATCGGCATCCCAGGAGTTCCTATTGCAATCCACTTCCCCACCGGCCTGGTGACGATCAAGGAGAAGAAGTCTGAATCACGGATGAATCGGATTACAGGATGATACGGATTACAGAGAGTGCGCATCGCGCAGAATTTGCGGCTGCCGATAACATGGTAGGGTAAGCCGATATCCAGACTTCACTATAATATGACAGATCACCAATCGAAATCGACCTTGTAAATCGCATGGAACAGCAGCAACTTTCGTGGATCACCAATTTCATCTGGGGAATCGCTGATGACATCTTGCGCGATGTCTATGTGCGCGGCAAGTACCGTGATGTCATCCTGCCGATGACTGTCCTGCGGCGGCTGGACGCCGTGCTGGAGGACACGAAGCAACGGGTCATCGAGATGAAGCGCAGGCTTGATGAGACGGGTGTTGAGAACCAGGAGCTGGCGCTGCGAATGGAATCCGGATTGGATTTTTACAATACGGCGCCATTTACATTAAAGGATTTGCGCAACAGAGCCAGTGTGGAGCAGCTCAAAGCCGATTTCACTGCTTACCTTGACGGCTTCTCGCCCAATGTGCAGGACATCCTGAACAGCTTCGAGTTTCGCAACCAGATACCCCGCCTGTTTAAGGGTGGAAAGCTGCATGCGTTGATCGAGAAGTACCTTGACCCGGCCATCAACCTGAGCCCGAAACCGGTCCTGGCGTCCGATGGGACGGTGAAGGCGCCGGGTTTGGATAACCATGCGATGGGAACTATTTTCGAGGAGCTGGTTCGGCGGTTCAACGAAGAGTCGAATGAAGAGGCCGGCGAACACTGGACGCCGCGTGACGCCGTTGAACTGATGGCAATGTTGATCCTCCTGCCCATTGCGGATCAGATCGAATCCGGCACGTATCTGCTGTATGACGGCGCCTGTGGCACTGGCGGCATGGTTACTGTGGGCGAGGAAAAGTTGCTTGATATCGCGAAGCAGCATGGCAAGCAGGTGACCACACACCTGTACGGTCAGGAGATCAATGCCGAAACCTACGCGATCTGCAAGGCAGATTTGCTCCTGAAAGGCGAGGGTGAAGCGGGCGAGCACATCGTGGGCGGGAGTGATTGTTCGACGCTCAGCAACGATAAGTTCAGGCACATGACCTTCGACTTCATGATGTCGAACCCGCCGTATGGCAAGAGCTGGAAAAGTGACCTGGATCTGATGGGCGGCAAAGAGGGTTTTAATGACCCGCGCTTCATCATCAGCCATGCCGGCGATCCCGAATACTCGCTCTTGACGCGCACCAGCGACGGCCAGATGCTGTTCCTGGCCAATATGGTCAGCAAAATGAAGCGCCATACGCCGCTGGGCAGCCGGATCGCCGAGGTGCACAATGGTTCGTCGCTGTTCACCGGCGACGCCGGGCAGGGCGAGAGCAACATCCGGCGCTGGATCATCGAGAATGACTGGCTGGAGGCGATCATCGCGCTGCCGCTCAACATGTTCTACAACACCGGCATCGCGACTTACATCTGGGTGCTGTCCAACCGCAAGCCGGCGCAGCGTTGCGGCAAGGTGCAACTGATCGACGCGACGCAATGGTACAAGCCGTTGCGCAAGAATCTGGGGCAGAAGAATTGCGAGCTGTCGCCGGATGACATTAAACGTATTTGCGCCGCCTACCTGAACCTGGAGGAAAGCGAGCTGTCGCGGATTTTCCCAAATAAGGCCTTTGGCTATTGGAAGATCAGCGTTGAGCGCCCGCTGCGGTTGAGCGTCCGGTTGACTGTTGAATCACTCGCCTCATTTCGGCGAGCATGCGCTGCTGCCTCCGAAGAACCGCTGGCGAACCTCATCGAAAAAATGGCGGACGCGGACGCGGTCGGCGTAGTCCCGCACATGGACTACAACGCCTTCCTGCGCCAGGTTGAGGAGACAGCGCTACGCGGCGGCGTCAAACTGACCGCCAAACGACTCAAGCTGTTGCAAAGCAGTCTGGCGCAGCGCGACGAATCCGCACTGCCGGTGATTCGCAAGGCGCACAAACTCGGCCAGGTCGACGCCGATCCCCTGCATGGACTATTTAACATTGGCGAACGCGTAGGGGACGACCCGCGTGTCGTCCCGTCTGGCAAACATACCCCAACCGGCGTCGTCGAATACGAACCCGACGCCGACCTGCGCGACACCGAGCAGATTCCGCTGCTGGAGGAGGGCGGTATCGAAGCCTTCTTCCAACGCGAGGTGCTGCCGCACGTGCCGGATGCCTGGATCGACCCCGACGCGACGCGGATCGGGTACGAGATCAACTTCAATCGTTACTTCTACAAACCCGCGCCGATGCGGACGCTGGCGGAGATACGGGCGGATATTGTGGCGTTGGAGCAGGAGACGGAAGGGTTGTTGGGGCAGATCATTGGCGGAGGCATGCGGTGATTGATGATCTCAAACCCTATCCTGTCTACAAAGATTCCGGCGTGTCGTGGCTGGGACAGGTGCCGGTACATTGGGACGTCAAACGCCAACGCAATATCGCAGACATGCGTGTCAGCAATGTCGACAAACTCAGTATTGATGGCGAGATTCCAGTGCGGTTATGCAACTACGTTGATGTTTATAAGAACGATTTCATCACAGACAAAATTCCGTTCATGCGTGCTACGGCATCAACAACAGAAATCGACCGGTTTCGACTCCGACTTGGTGACGTGATTGTTACAAAGGACTCTGAATCATGGGATGACATTGGCGTACCTGCTTTAGTTCGCTACGCAGCACCCGATTTAGTTTGTGGCTACCATCTGGCGGTATTACGCCCACGTGATCAAGTCATTCTTGGCGATTATCTGTTCAGAGCGATTCAGAGCCAGGGTGTTGCAAGCCAGTATTTTGTTGCTGCAAATGGCGTAACAAGATTTGGTTTGTCGCAGGATGCAATCAAGAGCGTCGTTATCCCTGTACCACCTCTTGAAGAACAACGCAAAATTACGCATTACCTCGACTATGCTGACCGGCGCATCAAGCGGTACATCCGCGCCAAGCAGAAGCTGATCAAGCTGTTGGAGGAACAGAAGCAGGCCATCATTCATCAGGCGGTGACGCGCGGGCTTGATCCCAATGTGCGGCTCAAACCGTCGGGCGTGGAATGGGTTGATCAAATACCTGTGGACTGCGAAATATGGAAGATCGGCCAATTCGCTAAGATAGGCAATGGGTCCACTCCATCCCGTGGAGATGCTGGTTACTGGACGGAGAGCGGATATCCGTGGCTGAATAGCTCAAGTGTCAACCAAGGACGCATCACGAACTCAGACCAATTTGTGACAATAAGAGCGTTACGTGAATGTCATTTACCGCGAGTACAGCCGAATAGCGTGCTGGTCGCTATTACAGGTCAGGGAAAGACACGCGGAAAGGCAGCTTTACTCATGTTTGAGGCTACGATCAATCAGCACATAGCTTTTATTTCGCCAGAAACGCGAATAGTCTCACCAGACTTCTTGCAAATGGCTCTTGTCGGATCGTACCAGCGTCTGCGTGCAATGAGCGATGCTTCAGGAAGCACCAAGGGAGCTATTACTTGTGCTGATCTGAAGCATTTTCAAATCCTATTACCTTCACGTGAAGCGCAATTCTATTTTGTAACTGAGGTTAATGCCAGAGTTCGTGATCTGGAGATAGCTGCTGCACATGCAACACGTGAAATTGATCTGATCCGCGAATACCGCACCCGTCTGATCGCCGACGTGGTCACCGGCAAGCGCGACGTGCGCGAGGCGGCGGCACAGTTGCCCGAAGAGGTTGATGCCGTCGAACTTGCCAAAGTGGGGCGTGAGGTCGATGATGACATTGCGGATGTGTTGGATAACGCAGACGCTGTCATTGAGTCCGAGTAGAACCAGAACGATTACCTTTTAAGGATAAGCAACATGATATCACCAGTGCATTCAAAGAAGCATCAAGGTCTGGGGCTTGCTGTCGCAGGATTGACGCTATTGTCTGTTATCACCCTTGGCATTGCCAGCAGTCAGTTTGGCAACCAGCGCGAAAGCAACATACTTTCATCGGCGGCGCTGACCGGTACCGCATCGGCGTACATGCCCATGATCAACGGGAAGCAACCCCAAACGCTGTCGGCCATGGTGCTGGCTAACCATAGCGCATTTACCGAACATGCTCCCGATGGGGATCACTTCCGCGCGGTTGGCGAAGTGGTGAACACGTCGAGTGTCGCTATCTCAGTCAGCCTCGGAATGGTGATCAGCGACGCGCAAGGCGTCGCCATGGACAAAGGCGTCACGATTCTGCCGGATATCGCGCTGTTGCCTGGCGAAAAGCGCTGCTTCGCGGGTGACATCCCGGTGGCGCCGCCCGGATGGGTCGGGTATCGCATCCTCACGCAAACGGTGAGTGCCTATGATGCGGCGCTTGTGCCGGCCAATCTAACCGTTTTCAACGTCACTCATTCCACTGCGTCAGACGGCGCATACAACCTCGTTGGGCAGATCCGGAACGATACCGCTGCATACGCCTCGCGATTTGTGGTCGACGCGACGCTTTATAACAGCCAGGGAATCGTCATCGGCTGTATGCGCGGCGTTTCGAATGCGTCGACGCTTGCGCCGGGCGAGTCAACCTATTTTCGCGCGCATTTTTCAGGTCGCGATTACGCCGACGCATTCCAGTATTCCGTGTCGCCGCATTTTCTGCCGGCAGATCAGTCGCCGGTTGCCGCGCCACCCGTGATCGTCTTCTTTCACGCCGCCGCCGATCCCGCTGACACAGGCGCGGGCGTTACACAGATATTTGTGAATGGAACTTATACCGGAACGACCTTCTATCAGGCGAAGTACGGGTCGCATATCCAGTTCTCGTGGGCGACATCGGGCGCGCAAACCGTGGTGTTTGATGGCCTTGGCACGCAACCGTTAAGTGGGTCTACCGCATCGCCGTCTCCGGTCACCATCACATACACAACGACTTTCCATTTGCAGGCAGTCAACCCGGATGGGGTGAAAGACGCCTATATCCAGATTGGGTTGGCACCAGTTCCTGCGCCACCAGCGCCATACAACGTAAGTTACAGCGACCAGACTACTAGTTCGGTCAAGATAAACTGGAACTATGATGCTGCCCATGTTCAGGACATCATTGGTTTTCGCATCTATAAAGCGCCACAGGGATCATCGAGTTTTGTTAAAGTGATTGCTGAGACGCCTATGGTCCCATATGGGCCGGTTCTAAATAATGCGGCAAGGATTTGGACAGACACATCGGGCATCGTATGCGCGCAACAGTATTATCTTGTTGCAGTGTATCGCGATACCAACTACGTTCCACAGCAAACTGCGGTCGGCGTACCTTCCATATTGACATCGCCGTGTCCACAGGTACTGCAATAGGAAATAGTAACTTAGGAGGAAGTCATGACAACACCCCTATCGCAAGACCAGCCACTTTTGCGTCAGTTGACGCTGCGCAACCTGTTGTCTTTTGGCCCCGAAACCCAACCCCTCGATCTGCAGCGGTTGAACGTGCTCATTGGGCCAAACGGCTCCGGGAAGTCGAACCTGATCGAGTCACTGGCTTTACTACGGGCGGCGGCGCGTGATCTGCGCGCCGTCGTGCGGCGCGGCGGCGGCGCCGGTGAATGGGTTTGGAAGGGCGAACCAATGTCTGTTGCGTCGGTTGACGCTGTGATGAGTGGCCGCCAGGGCGCGCAACCGCTGCGCCATCTCCTGGCTTTCCGCGCCGAGAACCAGTCCTTTCAACTGGACGACGAGAGAATTGAGTTTATCGCTGCGGAGAATGGAAAACCTGATGCGGATTTTATCTACCACTATAGCCATCAGCATCCCATTCTGAGTGTGAAAGGGAAGCAACGCAGGCTGGAATCCGATACGGTGATTCCCGATGTGTCCATACTGACGGAGCGTAAAGACCCGGAGGCCTATCCGGAAATCACCTACCTGGCGGATGTGTATGCGCGTATTCGCATCTATCGCGAATGGTCGATGGGGCGCAATATCGTCTTTCGTGAACCGCAGAAGGCAGATGCGCGCCAGGATCGGCTGGAAGAAGACTTCTCAAATCTGGGTTTATTCTTAAATCACCTGCGCCGAAGCCCGAAGACCAAGAACGCCATCATCAGCCACTTGAAAGACTTATATGAAGGCCTGAATGACTTCGATGTCAGCGTTGCCGGCGGCACGGTTCAAGTGTTTCTGACCGAAGGCGATTTTGTGATCCCTGCCACGCGTCTTTCTGACGGCACACTGCGTTACCTCTGTCTGCTGGCGATTCTGTGCGATCCTAAACCGCCGCCGCTTGTCTGTATCGAGGAACCAGAACTTGGGCTGCATCCGGATATGATGCCGAAATTGGCGAGTCTGATGGTCAGCGCCAGCGAGCGCATACAACTCATTGTGACCACACATTCTGACACGCTGGTCGACGCCCTCACCGAGCATCCAGATGCGATCATTGTGTGCGAGAAACATGACCATCAGACGGAAATGCGCCGGCTGCAACAGCAGCAGTTGGAGGAATGGCTCAAAAAGTATTCTCTGGGAACGTTGTGGCGCAATGGGGAACTGGGAGGGAACCGCTGGTGACTATCAAAGTCTATGTCGAGGGCGGTGGACAGCCACAAAACCCTTCGGGTGTGCGTATCGAGATCGCGGTTCACTCGTAAACACCCGAAGGGTTTACAGGCTCGCGGGCGATGGTTGCTTGAATCGTCCTCTCCATGCGCGCGAAACTCAAAGCCAGAGCATGATCAGGAATATCAAGGTTGCAGAAAACGATATGTGATCCAGAGGGGTTATCTTCCCCTGCGACGAGCGTGATCGGCCAGACATCATGTAAACTTAATTATCACACCATGTTTTCTCGTATCCAGACTCGCAATTTCCGTTGCCTGAAAGCCATTGACCAGGAACTGGGGGCTTTTCAGGCACTCGTCGGCCCCAACGCCAGCGGCAAAACCACCTTTCTGGATGTCATCAGCCTGATCAGCGACCTCATGCGCAATCGCGGCGATGTGCCCGAGACATTGCGAGTTCGAAGCGCCAATTTCGCCGATCTTGTATGGATGGGCCAGGGCGATGTATTTCAACTGGCCGTTGAAGCGCCGATACCACCGGAAGTCAGCCAACAAATGGCTATCGAGAAACAAGCCTTTGATTTAGTGCGCTACGAACTTGAGATCGGGCTTCTCGCCGATGCGAATGAAATCGGAATAAGCCACGAAACGCTGTGGTTGAAACGCGAATCCGAAAAATCGATCGAACCACAAAGAGAGTTGTTTCCTGCTGTCTCCGCTGACATGCCATCCATTTTCGCCAAGTCTGGTAAGTCAATGCGGGCGGTCATTACTAAAAAAACCGATGGGAACAACAACTATTATCCTGAAGGACGTAAATCATATTCACCATCCTTCCGTCTTGGCCGCTCGAAGTCTGCATTAGCCAATATACCGGCTGATCAGGAGAGTTTTCCTGCCAGCACCTGGTTTCGCGACCTATTGGAAACAGGCGTCCAGAAGATCGTCTTGAACAGTCAGATCATCCGCCAACCCAGTTCACCCGGACTTGGGCGGCGCTTTCTCACTGATGGATCGAATCTGCCATGGGTGATTGAGGAATTGCGCAAGGATGATTTCCGTTATAAGCAATGGCTGTCGCACGTGCGAACCGCGCTTGAGGATGTCCGTGACATCATCACTATCGAGCGACCCGAGGACAGGCACCGCTACCTGCTGGTCGAATACGCCAGCGGCGCGCGCGTGCCGTCCTGGCTGGTATCGGATGGCACGCTGCGGCTGCTGGCGCTGACCATCCCCGCATATCTGCGCGACCTGCAGGGCGTCTTTCTCATTGAAGAGCCGGAGAATGGCATCCATCCACGCGCTATTGAAACGGTGCTGCAATCCCTGTCAAGTATGTATGACAGCCAGGTTCTTGTTGCCACACACAGCACAGTAGCCCTAAACCAGATTGCGGCCAGAGACGTCCTGTGTTTTGCTAAGGATAAAAGCGGCGCCACAGACATAATTTCTGGCGACAAGCATCCAGCACTGCGCCAATGGAAAGAGGGGCAGCCCGAACTTGGGGTGCTATTTGCCAGCGGAATATTGAGTTAGCCTTATATGCCACGCGACCTCGTCATACTTGTCCCAGATAAAAATACGCAATACGCTATCAAGGGCGGGATAGTTCGACATTTGGCGCTTGGCATTCGCCCTTTAGAGGTTCAATTCTTAACTCATCCGTACCGTGATGGTGGTGTCCGCACTGGCGGGGTAGCACTTCTCGCGCTTGAACGCAGACGATTTGAGCATGCGTTATTAGTGATGGACTATGAAGGTAGTGGCGCAGGCCGCCAAGGCGTGGCTGAGCTCGAGGCTGACCTGGATCACCAGTTGAGCTTGATGTGGGGTGATAACGGTAAGGCGATTGTGATTGAACCGGAAGTGGATATGTGGATGTGGGGTGCAGCGTACATTCTGGGAGAATTATTCGACTGGTCTGAGCCGCTGCAAATCCGGGATTGGCTCGTCACTAAGGGCTACGTCTTTGATACGAACGGTAAACCCCATCGCCCCAAAGAAGCCCTGGAACTGGTGTGCAGGCATCAGCGCATTCCGCGATCGTCGTCTTTGTATGAACAGATCGCAAGTAGAATCAGCCTGAGGCGGTGTAGTGACAGCGCATTCCTGCGCCTGAGCGCCACCTTACAGGAATGGTTTCCAGTTCAGCCAGCATAACGTAGAATTTCCTACAAGTGAACCCTATGGACGTCACATTTCAACCGCAGGTTCTTCGCTGGGCGCGCGAGCGTGCAGGGCTATCTTCGCGCGTTACATATTCGTTTTGCCTGGTCGCCGCCTGATTGATCCACATGGTTACAGACACCACTGAAAAAGGTCTTGAATCTCTGATCGTCGAGGCGATGGCTGGCACAGCAACGGCAAGCGCAACGGCAAGCGCAACGGCAACGGCAAGCGTTGCCGCTACGGGGGCCGTTAGCAAGGAACCACCCGCCCGGTATGGCGGCACTGGTTGGATATTGGGGGACGACCACGATTACAGCCCTGAGTTTGCGATTGACCTGCAGCAATTACGCGCATTTGTCACAGACACGCAACCACGGCTGGCAGAGGCACTCGACCTGGAACACGACAGCCAGACGCGGCGCAAATTCCTGACCCGGTTGCAGGGAGAAATCACGAAGCGCGGTGTGATCTCCGTCCTGCTCCACGGCAGCGCCCATGGGCAGCACGCTCTCGATTTGTTCTATGGCACGCCAACGCCTGGGAATACGAAAGCCGTCGAGCGCTTCGCGTCCAACCGCTTCAGCGTCACGCGCCAATTGCACTACAGTAAAAGCAATCCGCGCCTGGCGCTCGATATTGGCCTGTTCATCAACGGGCTGCCAGTGGTCACGTTTGAACTCAAGAACAGCCTGACAAAGCAGACCGTGGAGGATGCTGTCGCGCAATACAAGAACGACCGCGACCCGCGCGAGCTGTTGTTTCAGTTCGGGCGTTGCGCCGTGCACTTCGCCGTCGACGACAGCGAGGTGCACATGTGCAGCCACCTTACTGGTAAAACGTCGTGGTTCCTGCCGTTCAACCAGGGCTGGGACGATGGCGCTGGCAATCGGCCAAATCCTGGCGGGATCAAAACAGACTACCTGTGGAAGCGCATCCTGACGCCGCAGGGGCTGACGGATATCCTCGAGAATTATGCCCAGATCGTGAAACGCAAGGATGATCAAACGGGCAAGGACAAATCCGAACAGATCTTTCCACGCTATCACCAGCTTGATAGTGTTCGCAAACTGCTGGCGGATGCGGTTCAGGATGGCGTTGGACAACGTTACCTGATTGAACATTCTGCCGGCAGCGGCAAGAGCAACTCAATCGCGTGGCTGGCGCGCCAACTGATCACGTTGCGCCAGGGCGACGACATCCTGTTTGACTCGATCATCGTTGTTACCGACCGCCGCATCCTGGATCGCCAGATCAATGCCACGATCAAAGGCTTCACGCAGATGGCCTCGACGGTGGCGCACGCCGACAACGCGGGTGACTTGCGCAATGCCATCACGGAAGGGCGCAAGATCATCATCTCGACCGTGCAGAAATTCCCGCACATCCTGGATGAAATCGGCAGCGGACATCGTCACCGCCGATTTGCAATCATCATCGACGAAGCGCATTCCAGCCAGGGCGGGCGCACGGCGGCGGCGTTGAACCGGGCGCTGGCTGGCAACCGGCACGACACCGTGCAGCACGGCACAGTGCCGGACGACGAGGCGACGACTGAGGACCTGATCAACGAGATCATGGAGTCGCACAAGATGCTGCGCAATGCCAGCTACTTCGCGTTCACAGCCACGCCGAAGAACAAAACGCTGGAGATATTCGGCGCGCCGTTTGAAGAGAATGGAGTCGTCAAACGCAGGCCATTCCATACCTACAGCATGAAACAGGCCATCCAGGAAGGTTTCATTCTGGATGTTTTACAGAACTACACGCCCGTCGCCAGTTACTATAGACTCGCCAAGAAGATCGAGGACGACCCCGAATTTGACGCCAAAAAGGCCCAGAAGAAGCTGCGCCGGTATGTCGAGAACCATGACCACGCGATCAGCCTCAAGGCCGAGATCATGGTGGATCATTTTCTCAAGCAGGTGATCGGCGCCGGCAAGATTGGCGGTAAGGCGCGCGCGATGGTCGTGACGGGCAGCATCGAGCTGGCGATCAAGTATTACGGCGCCATCCAGGCCTATCTGGAGCAACTGAAGAGCCCATATAAGGCCATCGTTGCGTTCTCGGGCGAACATGCCTATGGCGACGGCGCGCCGGTGACCGAGGCGTCGATGAATGGGTTTCCGAGCAGCCAGATTGCCGACAAAATCAAGGAAGACCCCTATCGCATCCTTGTTTGTGCCGATAAATTCCAGACCGGCTACGACGAGCCGCTGTTGCACACCATGTATGTCGATAAGATTCTGAGCGGCGTCAAGGCTGTGCAGACCTTGTCGCGGCTGAACCGGGCGCATCCGCAGAAACACGACACCTTTGTCCTTGACTTCATGAACGACACTGAGGTGATCCGTCTGGCTTTCGCCGATTATTACCGCACCACCATCCTGAGTGCCGAAACCGATCCCAACATGCTGCACGATCTCAAGAACGACCTCGATGGCAGCGGAGTTTACGCCACGGAGCAAGTTGAGACGCTTGTGACGCTCTACCTGAATGGCGTCGGGCGCGACAAACTCGACCCGATCCTCGACGCGTGCGTCGCCAGTTATAAGGAACTGAATAACGAGGATAGCCAGGTGCAGTTTAAGGGCAAAGCCAAGGCATTCGTCCGCACTTACGCCTTCCTGTCGGGGATATTGCCTTATACCAACGCCGGTTGGGAGAAGCTATCGATCTTCCTGAACTTCCTGATCCGCAAGTTGCCGGCGCCCGACGAGACTGACCTGGCGCGCGGCATCCTCGAGACGATTGACATGGACAGCTACCGGACTGAGAAGCAATCCATGCGCAGGCTCATCCTCGAAGATCAGGATGCGGAAATTGACCCCGTTCCCGACAAAGGCGGCGGACACAAACCAGAGACCGAGCTGGATCGATTGAGCAACATTCTCAAGGAATTCAACGAGCGGTTCGGCAATGTCACGTGGGTCGATGATGATCGGATTCAGCGCGCCATCACTCAGGAAATTCCGGCTAAAGTCGCCGAAGACGCGGCGTATCAGAACGCGATGAAGTATTCAGATAAACAAGCGGCGCAAATCGAGCACAATAATGCCATGCGCCGCGTCATTGTGGGGTTGATGAAAGATCACGCCAACCTGTTCAAGATGTATATGGACGATGACTCTTTCAGGCGCTTCATGAACGATACGAGTTTTGTCCTCACGTATAAGCAACCACCGATTCAGCCATACGCCTGAGATGCGTGGGATGGATGCGCGCGCGCGATGCGACCGGGAGGAGATGAAATGTCAGAGGGAATTGAGATTCGCTGTTTGCAGACTATCGGTGAGCGCGAGATTCAGGGGTTGAGCGATGTGCTGATTGACTGCGTGGAAGGGGGTGCGTCCGTCAGCTTTATGCTGCCCATGACCCGCGCCAAAGCGGAGGCGTACTGGCACACCATCGCTGCAAGTATGGCGCGCGGCGAGCGCATGGTGTTTGCCGCCGAAGACGCGGCGGGAACAATCGTCGGAACGGTTCAGGTCATTTTGAGTCAGCCTGAGAATCAGCCGCATCGCGGGGATCTCGCGAAGATGCTTGTGCATCGGCACGCGCGCCGGCGGGGTGTGGGCACAGCGCTGCTTGTCGCCGCCGAGCGTAGCGCGCTCAGCGCGGGCAAAACGCTGCTGGTGCTCGATACGGCCAATGGGGATGCCGAACGCCTGTATACACGGCAAGGCTGGCAGCGTTGCGGGCAAATTCCCGATTACGCGCTGTTGCCCAACGGGACGCCCTGTGCGACCACCATTTTTTATAAGTTCCTGTTCCAGCCGATGTCGGCTTAGAAATCCCCGTGCTTTTTTGGCGGGCCGGATAGGAATAAGTTCAAGAAGTAATCGTTCAGATCAGGCGTCTCGGTCAATGGCAGGTGGATCGTCTCGCGGCGCCAGCTCGACAGGTACGCGGCGTTGATCGCCTCGATGGCTTTGCGTCCGTCGAGTCCGGCGCTGGGCGGCGGCGTGCGAGTCAGGATGCTTTCGCAGAACGCCTCGATTTCCAGCAGGTAGTGCGAGTGGGCGTGCAGTTCATCGTCGAGGTTTGGCAGGTTATACGGCGTCACATCGCGCGAACGGTTGCCGCCCTGGTACAACGTCATCTGGAAAGGCGCAGCTGCCGTGTAACTCCATGCCGGCCCATACTGCATCTCCAGCGACCCTTTGTCGCCGTCGATCAAGTAATACTCGCGCAGCGGTTTGTGCGTGGCGCCGGTCACCTGGTGAATGCTGACTGCCCCTCCGCTGTGGCGCAAGATGGCGGCGGCCATATCTTCTACTTCGCGCTCCGGGCGGATGATCTGCACATCTGCGTAAACCGTGTCCACGTCGCCCAGCCACCAGCGACACAGGTCAATCGTGTGGCTGCCGTGATCCTGGAACATCCCGCCCCACGTGACCCGTTTGGCGCGCCAGCCCTCATCGCCTTCGTCCGGGATGTGCCAGGCGAACTCACAACGCACCTGGAACACCTTGCCCAGTTCGCCAGAATCAATCAACTGTTTCGCGAGCCGGAATGACTTGTCGAAGCGCTTCATAAACGCGAGCATCAGCGTGACGTTCGCGTCGCGGCAGGCGGTAATCATCGCGTCACATTCCGCCGTTGTCCGCGCCATGGGCTTTTCGCACAACACGTGTTTATGCGCGGCGGCTGCTTGTTGTGCCTGGCTGCTATGCAGATGCACGGGTGTTGCGATGATCACGGCATCGATATCAGCCTGCTGCAGGAACTGATCGTAGCTGGTATACGTTGCGGCGCCAGGACAAACCGCGCGCATTGTGTCGAGCGCGGATGGATCCGGATCCATCAACGCGGTGACTGCGCCCTTCTCCAGAAACCGCAGGATTGGGGCGTACATGACCTGCGCCCCTTTGGGGCCGCAGCCAACGATGCCTAACTTGACGCGTGTGTCCATGGTATTCAATCCAATCCTTCGGGCACGCCGAATGGTTTATCCAGCCGCTGGGCGGGTATGGGCCAACTCTGACCGCCCACGACGTTGAAGCGGTCGCTCTTTCCGCACATCCACAGGAACATGCGCGCCGCGTCGTTGCAATCCTGGAACTGCTGGCGGAAGGTCGGCGCGCCGTGCAACTCGTAATCGGCGGTTGCGAAATCGAAGTCGGGCTCGATGACCCAGTCCCGTTGCGGTGGCGTGGTGCGGAAGTAGTTGTACTTCAGCAGGTTGCGCAGACTGGCGACTGTCGATGCGGAGCGGCGGTGCCAGATGGAGTATTGCGTGATAAAGATTGAACCCGCCGGCGCCGCAGCATAGTATGTGCCGCGTATTCCACCGTAATGTCCCATGTAGGTCGAGAGCGAGAATAGATGATGTGAGCCCGGCAGCAAAGCGGTTGGCCCCATCTCGACGGTGCATGCTTGCGGGTAGTAGAACACCTGCAGGTACTTCACTTCGGGGCTGTGTTGCGATCCGCCATCGCGGTGCCACGACTGTGCGGGTAGAGGCGTGCGCACGCGGTGGTTGCTCATGAGAATCGGGAGCGTGAAGTCTTTGCCGAGCAGGCAGCGCATCGCCCCGGCAGCCTGAGGATGGCAGATCACGTTGTCCATGAACCAGTCTTCCTGCAGGATGCCGGTCGGCTCCATACCGGGGTGGACTTCCAGATAGTCGTTTGTGCGCTGGTTGATCTCGTCGGGGACGATGCCCTCGAGCATCAGAAAGCCATTCTTGCAGAACTCAAGCACCTGTGTGTCGGTGAGGGTGGGTGGGCAGTCAAACGTTTTGGAGTACTTGCTCATGGTTCAGTCCCTCAACTTCTCAAGAATAAACTCGCAACCCAGACCATAGGTGCGCGACTCGTCGGTGAGCAGCGCGAGGTTTGGGAATTGCACGATCCGCCAGCCATCTCGGATCGCATCGAGCACCGACCGGTACGGCCATTCTGCCGGGTTCGCCGGGCCGTCCGATGCCTCGCCGTTGATCACCATCGACATCCCCACGACAGGCGCGGTGACGCCCGTGTGTTGCGCCTGTAAGTACAGTAAATCCTGTTTAACACTCATTGCCAGTTTCCTTCACAAAGCACTCTTATCACTTGCCGTAATACCACAGATCAAGTTCACCAGTATCCATATGAATCGGCGCGAGCGACGCAAGCTGATCGTCTCTTAAGTTGTCGCGGACATACAAGCGTCCAGGGCCCTCTTCGCCATAGAAGACAGGCGTATCGCGTTTATCAAAGTCGGAATAGCCTGTGACCGCCGTGATGTTGAGCGGGGTTATCCGAATGACAGTGTCGCCCTTCCACGTGACGCGGTACTGGTACTCGCGCCGCCCTGGATTGCCGATCGTTGTGATCTCCTCCACTATGGGCAGCGGGTAGGTCAGTGTGATGTGCGATCCCGCTGGATGGGCGCCGAGTTCAAGATAGTTGCCCCATTCGCGCCCTGTGAGCGCCGTTCCATTCACGTCCACAGTGATCTGATCCGCGCGAATAAAGTTGGGAATGCGGACATGCACATCGGCTTGTGATTTCAAGTCAATCGTCAGCTTGCCCTCGTATGGTTGATAGCAACGCACTTCGGCTTCGGGCAGCAGTTTGTCGAGGTGCAGATGCACCGATAAACGCCCCTCGGCGAAGCGCGCCGCATTCTTCCATGCGATGAAAAACGCGTGCGTGCCCGATCCGCCACAGCAATTCTGGAAGACGCGCGTTTTATATCTGAGCTCCGGCCCGCCCCAGTGGGCTCCGAGTGTTTCACACTGCGCCAGAAAGTGTGTGGGCGACGACCACCCGGCGTAGCCGCCGATCATGCGCCGACCGATGTCGCGATGGCTGAACTGCTCGCTGTCACCTTGATCCGGCGCATCGGCCAGCCAACTGCCATCGGTGAGTTGGCTCTCGATCAAGTGGTTGCGCACGGTGCGTTCGACGTCGTCCCAGTACTCCGGATGTCCGTGGTTGGCTAAAGTCACAGCCAGCCCGATGTAGTCCATCAATGCGCACGTTTCGCACGGAACAATATCCCCGGTGCGCCCGATGCTCTCGTACAGGAA
>CAIXPS010000182.1 GCA_903921365.1 uncultured bacterium
GACCGGCACAATCACACTCGGCAATCGCATGGCGACCGATTTTCACACGGCACCCGGCGTGAGCAACGACCGCCTGGCGGATGCGGCGCAGTTGTCGTCGCTGGCCGATGAGACGCCGGAGGGGCGCTCGATCGTGGTGCTGGCAAAGGAGAAGTACAACCTGCGCGGGCGTGAGGTCGCAGAACCGCTGGCGAAGTTTGTGCCGTTCAGCGCAACGACGCGCATGAGCGGCGTGGATTTCCCGGCGTTCGACGGCCAGCCGGCGCGCTCGATCCGTAAAGGCGCTGCCTCTGCCATTCGCGGGTATGTCGATACGGCCGGCGGCGTGTTCCCGCAGGCGGTCGAGGAGATCGTGAATGACATCTCGCGCAAGGGCGGCACCCCGCTGGTTGTCGTGGAGGGGCGTGATGTGCTGGGCGTGATCGAACTGAAGGATATCGTGAAGGGTGGCATCAAAGAGCGCTTCGCAGAGTTGCGCCGCATGGGCATCAAGACGGTGATGATCACCGGCGATAACCCGCTGACCGCCGCCGCCATCGCGGCTGAGGCCGGCGTGGATGACTTTCTGGCGCAGGCGACGCCCGAGATGAAGCTCAAACTCATCCGCGAGCAACAGGCCGGCGGGCGGTTGGTGGCAATGACCGGCGATGGCACCAATGACGCACCCGCGCTAGCGCAGGCCGATGTTGCAGTAGCCATGAACACCGGCACACAGGCCGCGCGCGAGGCCGGCAACATGGTTGACCTGGACTCGAACCCGACCAAGCTGATCGAGATCGTCGAGATCGGCAAGCAGTTGCTGATGACGCGCGGCGCGCTCACCACGTTCAGCATCGCCAACGACGTGTCGAAGTATTTCGCGATCCTGCCGGCGGCCTTCGCGACCACCTACCCGGCGCTGAACGCGCTCAACATCATGGGGCTGCACAGCCCGCAGAGCGCGATCCTGTCCGCCGTCATATTCAATGCGCTGATCATCGTCGTGTTGATCCCGCTGGCGCTGCGCGGCGTCAAATACCGCGCTGTCGGCGCCGGTCGCATGTTGCGCGATAACCTGCTCATCTATGGCGTCGGCGGTCTCATCCTGCCGTTCATCGGCATCAAGGCAATCGACATTATTTTGACGGCATTGCATCTTGTCTAACACCCAAGCCGTTCTCCGCTGATGGAGAACGGTTATCGGAGGAGAAACGAATCATGCTCAAGCAACTTCGACCCGCACTACTCATTCTCGCCATTTTCACCGTCATCACCGGCGTGCTGTATCCCGCCGTGATCACCGGCATCGCTCAGGTTTTCTTTCCCTATCAGGCTAACGGCAGCATCATCCTGAAAAATGGTCAGCCAGCGGGTTCTGCGTTGATCGGTCAATCGTTCGACGATCCGAAATACTTCTGGGGGCGGCTGTCAGCAACTGCGCCGTTTGCCTACAACGCTTCAGCCTCTGCGGGTTCAAACCTCGGGCCGTTGAACGGCGTGCTGACGCAAACGGCACAGGCGCGCATCGACGCCCTGCGCGCCGCAGACCCAGGCAATACGGCATTGGTCCCGGTTGACCTGGTCACGGCATCAGCGAGCGGTCTCGATCCGCAGATCAGCCCGGCGGCCGCAGAATACCAGGCGGCGCGTGTGGCGAAGGCGCGCGGGTTGGATATTGCCGCAGTGCGCCAACTGGTCGCACAGAATACGACCGGGCGGACGCTCGGGATGTTGGGCGAGCCGGTAGTCAACGTGCTACAGTTAAATCTCGCGCTGGATGATAGGCAACTGAAATAGATAGTCGTTGCCCGTCCTTGAGTAGGCACAAACTATGAGCACTCCCGATGAAAACCGTCCCGATCCGGATGCGTTGCTGGCAGCCGTGACGCATGAGGAGGCGCGGCTGAAGCGCGGTAAGCTGAAGATATTCTTCGGCATGGCCGCTGGCGTAGGCAAGACGTATGGCATGCTACAGGCCGCGCGCGAGCGCAAGACCGAAGGCATTGATGTGGTGGTTGGCGTCGTCGAGACGCACAAGCGCGCGGAGACTGAAGCGTTGCTGCAGGGGCTGACAATCCTCCCACGCAAGACAATTGACTATCGCGGCACGACCTTGCAGGAAATGGATATCAGCGCCATTCTCAGTCGCCGGCCACAGCTTGTTCTGGTGGACGAACTGGCGCACACCAATGCGCCAGGCTCGCGCCATCCCAAGCGCTACCAGGATGTGCTCGAACTGCTCGACGCAGGCATTAACGTGTACACGACGGTCAATGTTCAGCACCTGGAGAGCCGCGCCGATACGGTTCGGCAGATCACCGGCATTACGGTGCACGAGACCGTGCCGGATTCGATCGTCGAACAGGCTGCCGAGATCGAGTTGATGGACCTGCCGCCGGAGGAACTGTTGAAGCGCCTGGC
>CAIXPS010000183.1 GCA_903921365.1 uncultured bacterium
ACCAGCCGGTTTTTTTAATCAATGTTTTACCGAGAATTACCGAGTCGACCCGTTATAACTAGAGAACGACAGAATATTTGTCGCATTCTGTCCCGGGTTGCCGTCACTCGAATACAGGCCATCGCATAGCAGTGCAATTGGCTGATTGGATACCACAACTATTGAGCCATTGAAATTGCCCGTAACTTTGCTGTCAAGCAATGCGGCAGTGGCTAGATCTCCACCACCCTTCAAGTTTACTGATGCAACAGCGCCGGGCGCGATTGTTTTGCTGGGGTCGATATCAACCGTCGGGTTCAAAACACCTTGGAGTGTGCCGGCAGCGTTGTAGAAGCTGATCGATACGGTTGCAGGTGCATTGCCAAGGTTAGCAATATTGACACGACTCCAATCTGTGGAAGAAGTTCCAAGTCCATTGCGTACCGCATGTGCTATAAAGCCAGTTTTACCATTGGTGCCATTTCGATCAACCAAGTTAAAAATATCACCTTGCTGGTTGAACTCTTGCTTAATGGTGACAAAACCAACAATCGGAATGTTGCTTGTAACACTGATCGTGCCGGCAAATGTAACGGTTCCGGATCCGATGGACCCGCCAAGCGCTTGCATTGCACTACCAGCTACTACCGGAGTACATGCCGCACAGCCACCATCTTTAGCGTTAATACCAATTGCGTTATATGCACCAATAGTGGTGTTAACTGTTAGAGAAACACCACCAGTAACTTTATTGATGAAATCTACTTGCACAGTCGCCGTGGAATTGTTGGGGTTCTGAAGAGTCAGAATACCATGTTCCTGCCATGCACCTGCTTGATAGCGGCGAGGGTAGGCTACCCCTAACCAACTCGTTGACGGTGTGGTCGTGGCCTCGTCCTGTCCGGAATAAGTGGCGAATTGAGTTGATAGCGCCGCGGCTAATTGACTCGTCGATGTGACAATCGCCGATCCGGTCCAAGCGCCAGTGCTGGGCAAGCTATTCAGTGCAAGAAGGTCCGGGGTTGTCCCGCCAGGATTGCCTAAATCATAAGTGTGCGCTGCATATGCGGGCACCACATCGATTGAGACGTAATCAGGCGTAAGAGCACCGCGCTTTTGCCAACTAACATAGATTGTTGCAGGTGAACCGGTGGTGTTTTGAACACCCAACTGCCCGCGCTCGCCAACTGGCACGCCACTAACCACAGCACCGTTAATGACGATACCAGGAATATACTGGACACTTGACCCATTGTTGATGGCGCCATATGCATCACGTTCGTACTGGTCGACTTTTCCTGCGGCACCAGGGATGTTTGTCCAAACTGTCTCAGCAGCAGCGACAACATCTTGGTCAGAGCTAACTACGACAGAACCTTTCCATCCAGCGCCAAGACCACTCGCGTCTGCCATAAAAGCAAAACTGGAGCCCGGATTTATTGAAACATTCCGAGTTGCATCTGTGCTACCGGTAGGGCCGTAGTACTGAGCGACCACCGAGGCGACAGTTGTCAGTGAAGTGTTTTGAACATAAAAATTTGTGGTGCCTGTGCCTGTGACAGGTCCTGTAGCTAATGCCGGAGTGCCGAACGCAGCAAAGGCAATCCCAGCGGCCAGAAGTACACTAGCACTTTTGGTTACGTTAATCTTCATAAAGCTCCTTCAATTTCATTTACCGAACTAGGTGAATCGAAACATGTTTGCTTCAACATGTACAAAAATTATAAGGGTTAGTAACGCTCCGTCTTTACCACTTATGGGTTATTTTGGCTAATTGCGCTTGTAGACCAGTGTAGTCACACCCCAGCTACCGATGCATTTCAGATCATAACTTTGGATGTCATCAGGCGCCATAGTTATGGAGTCGATTTGTGTATAGCTAGATTCAATCAAGGCTTGAAAGGGGTTCCCACCGTTCCTTGCCACCACAATAATATCCGGGACTTTCTCTGATGCAAACATATTCTGCACTTGGTTTATCTGGAATTTTTGGAAATCGGCAACCCCATTATAAAAATACAAATACTTCGTCAGGTTGCGTAGATTGGCTAGAACAAGAAACTCAGAAGCTCCGACAACTTGAACAGTTTTGTATTGACCACTTGTTAATACTTTATTGATCCAATCTTGCTGTTGCTGCAATGTTATGGTTTCGCATTTGTTAGGAAGATGTCGGAATGAGATGCCTACTGACAACACGACAATTCCTGTCATTGTCACCTGGCGAAGTGTGATTAATTGCTTGTTGCAGATAAAGGGCTTAATACTTTTGAGTTTCTTTATGCCATATTGCCATAATGTCCAGGCAGTTAAGATATTAATTAATGGGATCAAATCCAAAAATGGCAACAGATGAGGCCCACTAGCAAAATTGACCTGTGCAATCAGAAGATAACCAGTTGCAGTAAATAAGACTAATGCGTACGTCGTCTTGGTTTTGTCTTCAGCGGGTGATTCCGCCCGAAATTTAAAGGTAATTACTGCAAATACCGGTAGTAATGTTAGCGCAAGATGAAATTCCCATACTTCAGGTCCATAAAACCGAAATATGATACTTTCTATGTGTTGCAATTGCGCCAAGATCGTCGATGGTAGTTTCTCGGGGATATAATAGGCGAAGTTAAATAAAAAGGCTTGATCAAAGAAATCTTTCAATGCCCCTGATAATATAATGTATGTTAGAAAAAATGCGACACATACGGCCGATCCGGCGGCAAAAAATAACAAAGGCTTTACTTTTGTTGTGGTATGAGAAGATGCTATCAGAAAAGCAAATGGAGCCAAAGCGCACAACATGAAACCTGGTTGCCAAGCCAGGCCACACAGAATACTGCAAACCCCGGCTAAGAAATAGCGCCCTTTGAACATACAACAAATAAGCGCGGTTTGAGTCAACAGTAATACGGATTTTGGATCAATCCAAGATGCGTTTATATCGGCATAACCTGAAAAGCCAGCCAGAAAGATGGCGCTCACATATGCTGCCAGTGTCGATTTGGTGAGCTTTTTGACGAGCCAGAACAGCAGACACACATGCACTACAGTTAGCAAGAAAGCCCCAAACCTGATAGCTAGTATGTCAGAAAGACTAATTAACCGTCCAGCGCTAATGAATAATGCTCCGACAAGCCCGAATAAGGGAGTCTTGTGATCAAAGGCTGTTAAATAAGGAGCATACCCCGTAGATATTTGCTGAGCAATATAGACGAATACGCCACCATCCCAAAACAGAGGTTTTGTGAAGGGATTAACCTTAATAATCGGCACTGCGACTAGTATTATAAGTACTAGAAGATGCCACCATTTTCCATATCGTTGATTAAATAACATCGGAATGGTGTAATGAATAAGGGTAGTCGTCTCGCTAGAAATCCTTAATGCTCAGAGGGGTATCCATTGTTTTTTACGTTATGGGTTAATTGTTCAATGCCAGTTCCATCTGGGTTCATGCGGAACAAATCGATTTGGTCTGGCAACAGTTTTGCGTCAAAATAGATTTTGGACCCATCAGTTGACCAGGATGGATTTTGTTCTGGTATGGTCGACGTGCTAGTTAGTTGCACGGTTGCTTTTGTTCTTGTGTCGTAGAGGAATAAATCGCCATTGTTCGATGTCCACTTAAAGTAGACTATTTGGGTTCCATCTGGTGACCAGTTTGGCCGCCATGCCCACTCAGTTCCTACTGAAATTGTGACATCACCAGTTTTATCTGAATTGATTATGTGTATTTGTTCTGATGTTCCACGGCGTGATGTATAAGCAATTCTTTTTCCGTCGGGTGACCATGATGGCAGGTAGTCGATATCTGAACTGGTTATAAAACGTTCGTACTTGCCAGTTGCTACATCAACAGTATAAATCTGAAAGTGCTCATCCCAATTGGTATAGAATATTAGCCTTTTACCGTCCGGAGACCATTTTGGTGATAAGGCATAACCGGGTTTAGTGATTAACACGTGCTGCGCTGACCCATCGCCCTTCATCAAAAATAGGTATAACCCATTTTGATCATCTCTGGAACTTGAAAATGCAATCATCGATCCATCTGGGGACATGGCAGGTTCAATGTTGCGACCGGGTGAATTCGTTAACTGTTTTACGTTATTCCCTGATGTATCAGAAGTGTATATTTGATAGCTTCCAGTGCGATCAGAGTGAAACAGAAGAATGTGCTTATCGATTAACGTCGGGGCAACTGTTGTATCGGGTGTGCTTGTAGCTGTTGTCTCGTTGCTATTCCGTTCTGGTGGGAGTGGGCTGGAGGATCCATTAACGGTTTTCGTTGGAAAGTCCTGGATAATTGTCTTGTTGTTGCAAGCAGACAATGCAATTGCTAGAATTAATTCAAGGGCGAAAACAACTATTTTCATAGAGTCCTATGCCTGACCTTTAATTTTCATCTTGATTTTAGTTGCGTAGGTTTTTACGGCGAGATAGAAACGTATAAAGCCTGTGTTTTCCAGCATATTCAGTCGTTGACGATAATACACCAGACGATTATTAATATCCTGTAGCGTTGATGATTCCAGATACGCGATGCTGTTCTTGTTAGCAATTGGTGTTGCGATGCTCCAGGTTTGTCCACTAGGTACTGGCGGTTCTATCTCGAATAAATAGAGTCCATTTTGTTCTGATACATTCTTCATGAAAGACTCAGTGTATGGAACACATTTTGGATATGCCCAATGACTACCTACCCAATCAGTATCGCCCTTAACATAGGTAAATACAAAATAACCGTTTGATGATATTGACTTAGACACTTCCATAAAGCATAGATTAATCTGATGTTGTGTTGCATGCGAGAAAACAGATTGGGCTAAGAAGTAATCAAACCGCACTCCAAACTTACCACATTCGAAATTGCTATCGTAACTGAATGTCGGTTGTTTTAGTTTAACAAGATCGCGACCACACTCATGTTCTATCGCTTCATCAATAAGCCACTTTTCTGGTTCAATTCCATAATAGCAGCTAGGGTTCAGGTACATCATGAGAAGACGTCCGACACGTAATGATCCACACCCAATATCCAACAGGCGGTGATGCGCACGCAGACCAAGAGTGGTTAGAACATTAAATTGTAATGCACCCATAAAATCATAACGATCTACCCCACCAATAAATGCGCGGTAGTCTTTTCTTGATCCTATTGCGTGTGCTTTAGGTGGTTTCATAATAGTTAACTCGATATGTAGATAAAACACCGTTATGAATCGACGTGGTTTGCAACTCTAATATATTTCTCGCTCGGTCCCAGGCGGGACTCAGGACAGTTGTTATTTCTCTACCCCAGACACCGCTACGATGATTGCGCACCTACTGGCGGTGGCGTTCTAGAGGGAGGTTGTTGTAATGAACTCAAACTCGTTTGGACAGGCGGATGAATCCGCCTGCACATTGGTGCGCTCCTGTAACACTTTGGTATCCTATAGCTTCCCATGATGAATGCTCAGGAACGCTGGCGGTGCAGACTAGGGTCAATGACGGTCATCATCTGCTGTTCGTTTAGTCGTCCGCTCGTAAACGTGTTTACCATGTGAACCCCCTCCGCGGGAAATTGGATCAGTGCTGCATAATCGACATACAACACGCGCATATTGACCTGCTGTGCCAGCCACCGTTCCACGTGCTGCAAATGCCGCTCAAACGATAAGGCCATAGCCGCGTCGTTGACAGTGTCTGTGGCTTGACCACGGCGGATAAGCATCTGGCGTTGCGAGGCGAGTATTTCCTGCATCGCGCGCCGCATGAAGATGATCTTGTACTGATAGTCAGCCGGCAACTTCATGAGCAATGCCGAGATGATCTTTACTGCTTTGCCTTGTGCGGAGGGCAGCCAGCTTTGATCTTCCTGGAGCTTCTTTACACGTTCCATCTCAAAGTAACCCCTGGGGTTATCTTCGTTGGCCTGCCGGATGTTGTCGACCAGCAGCGGCATTCCGCCTGATCCCAAAAGACTCATCATCAGCGATGTGCCTGAGCGAGGCAGGCCAGATACGATGGTAATAATCGTCTCGTCAAGTGAGTGCATGAGTAAATACCATTATACATTTGCCGTTTTACCGTCTTGCTACTTCAAGCAAACGCGCCTCGCCCGATTGGTGGACTACCTTGAGCGCGGGGTTTCTAAGCAATTGGTCCACCAGCGTCGTATGATCTGCGCTACCATCCCCTTCCTTCCATGTGAGGGGTTTCGCGCCGATGAGGAAATACCTGTATCCATGAGATGCCAGCCAATCCGCAGAGTCCGGTTGAGACATATCCCGCGCGTACAGTTCTTGTGTGAATGCAACTTCATTGACCTTGGCGCGTGTCGCGTTCGTCTGTTCCTGCCCCGCCGCCATGAACATCAGGTTGGTGCGATGCCCGGTGTAGAACGGTATCCACCATCCCGCGTCCCGCCCGACTGTGAAGGACTTGTACGCGATGAAGCCTGGCGCCGCGATGTGCTCGCCTGCCGGGACGTTTTCCCGTATCCAGGTCATCATCTGAATATCATCGGGAAGCACGAAGATGGAACCGGGCGGCAAGGGCGGCAAGTGGGTAGCGCCAAAGCCACACACCGCCAGGCAGACGAGCCCTGCTGCCACGCGTGATTTCGGCCAGCGGTGCTCGATCACATCAACTAGCGTCCCCACTGCCAGCCCGCCCAGCCCGGCTGCGGCGATGTACGATGTGATCGACAGGTGAAACTCGTCAACGAATCCCAACCGTTTGATACCGATCAGGCGCGGATCCATGGTTATCAGACATGCGCCCATTCCCGCCACGAACCACAGCCCGTCGCGCCGTTTCACTGCCAGTATGCACACCCCGCAGAAACCCAGCAGCCAGATGGGCAGGGCATCTGTTTCAAAGCCCGCCTGACCCAGCCTGACCAGCAGTGGCGTTTGCTGATTCGCGACGGGCGCGGCGAGGTCGATCTCTGTGCTCACCCTGAGTTGAACACTGGATCCAAGTGTGCCTGGCACAATATCCCACCCGCGCGCCATGAATAGCAGCACAGCCACGCCGGCGATGACCAGGGCGCGCCCAATCGAGGCGACTAAGGCATAGCGCACATCCCGTCGCCGCAGGTACCCTCGAATCGCGCTGAAGAGCACCAGTGGGAGGCACAGCGCGACGAAGATCACCCCGACTTTGTATTGTGCCATTCCGACTCCTGCAATAACGAGCGGCAATACGATGAGGTAGGCAATATTTTCGCGCCGGCGTGGGCTGGAAAGATATGCCGTCATCAGCACCAACGCAGTGATCAAAATGATCTGGCCGGTAAGCTGGGTATACCGCCCCCAGTAGAGGAAGTAGTAGGGGTTGGTCGAAATGAGCCCGCCGATGATGACCGCCGCCATGCCGCCCCAGGGGCTTTTGGTCCACAGGCGCGCCAATGCGTACAACCCCATCACGGCTGCGAAGTTGGCGATTTGGCCCATCATCAACACGCTGAATTCGGCGCTCATGCCGCGCATCCATGCATACAGGGTCGTGATGGCGTGAAACCCGAAGTGATAGGTGAACGTCGTCACATCGGCATAGGGTTGCCACGACTGGAACAGCCCGCCGTTCTCAATCAGCAACTGCACGATGATGGTGTGATGCACCGAATCGCCCCACAAGGGCGCGACGAGTCCATTGATCGCCAATAGTCGCGACGCCATGACCACCGCGGACACCACGGCCAACACAATATAAGCAATTGCTCCCGACGTCCAACGTGGTTTCGGAATGCGCAGGCGCGGCAGCGGGTATAGCAATGAGCCCGCGGCGACGATGCATATCAGCCAGGGCGTTCCCCCACCGAGTTTGATGTTGAGCTTGAAACACAATGCGAAGAGAACCACATACAGGGCAGCGCTGACCCCCGGGGCGATAAACAACCGTGACAGCGCATCGATACGGCGCAGAGCCGAGAAGCGGTTGAGGATGGCCAGGCCGGGCAGATAGGCAACCAGCAGCCCAACACCCACTGCAAGCAACGCACTGGGAAGACGCATTACAAGGTCATTCATGTTTTATCAAGATAATCTCCGGTCTCTGGTTTCCGGTCTCCACGCAAAGCGTCTCCTCTTACGACACCCGTGGCACCCGCGACAGAATCGCCGAGACGACCTCATAGTTGATCGTTCCAAAGCGCTCGGCCATCTCCTCGACAGTGATTTTCTCATTACCCTGCCGGCCAATCACCACAACCTCGTCGCCGATGCGCACGCCGGCGATGTCCGTCACGTCGATCATAGTCTGATCCATGCACACGCGCCCGACGATCTGCGCCAGTTGCCCCCGCACCAGCACTTCGGTCGCATGCGCCGGGGCGCGCCGAAATCCGTCGGCATAACCGACTGGGATGACCGCGATGCGCCGTTCATCCGGGCATCGATACGTTGCCCCATACGAGACCGGGTGTCCCGCCGGCAGCGTCTTCACCTGGGCGATCGTTGTTTTCCACGCCAGTGCGGGGCGCAGTTGTGCCTGCAGGTGGATCGCGGGGTTATCCGGGTCGCCCGCTGGGCTGAACGGCGACAGCCCGTATAGTGACAATCCCACGCGCACCATGTTCAGGCGCGCCTCTGGCAGCGCGAGGGTCGCCGCGGAGTTAGCCGCGTGTAGGTAAGTGACGGCCAGCCCGCCCGGCGGCACGGGTTGGTCGTGTGTCACGATGTTCCCTTCGCGCAGCACATCCTGGAACCGCGCCAGTTGATGCCGCGTGTATTGCAAGTCTGAGTCGGCGCAGGAGAAGTGCGTGAACACGCCTTCGATCTCTATGCCCGGCAACTGCGCCGCCATGCGGATGAACGAAACGGCGTGTTCTGGCAGCACGCCCAGCCTGCCCATCCCGCTGTCGATCTTGATGTGCACTCGCGCCGCGCGTCCCAGCTCTGTGGCGGCGCGCGAGAAGGATCGCGCAATATCCATATCGTACAGCGTGACGCTCAGGTTGCGCATCAGGGCTTCACGGGCAAGCCACGCCGGTGTGTAGCCGAGAATCAAAATCGGCTCATCAATGTTGCCGGCGCGCAACGCAATTGCCTCATTCAGGGATGCCACGCCGCACACCTCTGCGCCGTTGTTCAGCGCTGTCCGCGCTGCTTTCACTGCGCCGTGGCCGTAGCCGTTGGCCTTCAACACGGCCATCAGCGTCACATCAGGCCCGATGTGCTGTTTGATCGCGCGCACGTTGTGCGCGATGGCGTCGAGGTCGATTTCAAGCCAGGTGGGGCGGGTGGGCTGCGCCAGGCGCACGCGCGACGAGCTTTGCGGCCAGCCCGGCTCCTGCCGCGCCAACAGACTCACATCCGCGTGATCGGCCAGCAACGCGGCTACCACGCGCTCCATACGCGCGCTCGTGTCGCCCTTCACCAGCACGATGTCGCCGGCGTTTGCGCGTGAGGTGACTGCGTCGTGAGCGTCGCGGGTGGTGTACGTAGTGATGACATGCGCCGGATCCATCCCTGCATCTAAGGCGCCCGCGGCAATGTGGCCGGCGAGTTCACCGAGGGTGATCAAGAGGAGATTAGAGAGTAGAGATTGGAGATTCGTGCCATCAAGTGATGTCTTTGCTGCGATATAGGCGCCGATATCGCGATGGAGATGGATGGCTTCGTCGCCAAGTTGATCCATGTCGCCGAGGACGAGAAAGGTTTGGGAGAGACTAGAGGGTAGAGAGTTGGGATTTTTGGCCTCAGGTGGCGATTCGGCGATTCGCCCAGCGATAACTGCATCGATGGCGGCGCGCATGGACGCGGGGCCGGCGGAGAAGGTGTCATCGATCAGCGTCGCGCCGTTCATGCCGCGCAAGGGGCGCATCCGCCCGGGCAGCGTGGGCAGATCGCGCAGGGCGGTATCGATGTCATTCTCAGGAATGGCAAAGTGATGGCCGATCTCGCGCGCGATGACAGCAGCAAGTTTCAAGGGTGTGTCCGCGCGCACGCCAATGACGAGTGCATGCGTGCGCGCGCGCATCGCCCAGACGCGCTCGTCATCACGATTCAGGATTGCCAGGCCAGCTTCAGGCAACGCTTCGATCAACATACCTTTCTCGGCTGCGACAGCGCCCAGAGTGCCGAACGTTGCCAGGTGCGTCTCGCTGACGTTGGTGACGATGCCCACTTGCGGTGGGGCAATCTGGCACAGCTCGTGAATCTCACCAGGCGCGTCAGTGGCCATCTCAAGCACGAGGATATTGTGCTGCGGCTCAAGCGCGCCAAGCGCGATGGGCAGCCCTAGCCGGCCATTGTAATTCGCCGGGTTGCGAAAGACGTTGTGCTTGCGCGACAGCACGGCGGCAATGGCCTCGCGGGCGCTGGTTTTGCCCACGCTGCCGGTGACGGCGATAATCGGGGCGCCGTGTTTGCGCACTATAAACGCGGCGTAACCGCTGAGCGCCTTGAATGTGTCATCGACAGCGATGATCGGCGTCTGTGGCTTGAGTCGCGCGTCGCGCGGCATGCGCCCCGCTTCAACGAGTGCGCCCGTGCAACCGCGCGCCAGTGCCTCAGTGACAAAGTCGTGACCGTCGCCCCGGTCGGTTTTGAGCGCCACAAACAACTCGCCAGGATGCGCCCGTCGTGAATCAAAGCAGTAGCCGTTGAAGACAATGGCGGCATGGTTGTGCTCTCGTCCAGTCATCAGCATCCCTGCCGTGGCGGTGAGTAGGTCGTCCAGTCGGATCATGATTGCAACGATACACTAATCGAAGCTACAATGCGAGACTGTGTTCTCTCAGCCCATTCTAAGGCGCTACAGAGCAATAGGCTGTTAAGTGAACACTTTGATTTATATCAATTTACATCATAATGACGTCTGTCAGCGGACAGGCGTAGCGCAGGAGCAAGTAAAAACATGGTTTCTTATCGTGGCCTGACGGGGGCCAGAGTTCTATTATTCAGCACACTCATCGCGGCGGTGCTGCTCGGGGCATGCACCGCGCCCAACAGCGCTCAACCCGCGCAATCGACGCGCACCACCACACTGGCGAAGGGGGCGCTATCGGCGACCGTAAACGCGACAGGCGCGATCCAGCCGGAGACAGATGTCAAGTTAAATTTTCAGGCGACTGGCAAGGTTGCCAAAGTCAACGTGACTAAGGGCGACAGCGTCAAGAAAGGCGTGGTTATTGCGAAGCTCGACACCGCCGATCTCGAATATGCGCTCGCGCAGGCGCAGGTCGGGCTGGTAATCGCGAACGCCGGCTACAGCCGCACTGTGGATGGCCCGCGCACCGTCGAGATCACGGCTGCTCTGGCATCGCTGAACGCAGCCTACGCCAGTTACAACAAGATTCAAACCGGACCCGACAGCGCGGATATCACCGCCGCCGAAACCGGAGTGCGTAACGCGGAAGTGGCGTTGCGCAACGCAGAAGCGGCCAACGACCTGGCCTATAAGTTCGCAACGAAGGATTATCCCAGCAGTCCGACGCTCACGCAGTTGGAGCAGGCGCGCAACAATCTGGAAGCGGCCAAGACGCAGTACGATCGGGTGCTTCGCGGGGCAGACAACGCCCAGCTTTCTACCGCACTGCAGGCCATTGCGTCATCCAAAGCGCAGCTTGACCGGTTGCAGCAGCCCGTGCGCCAGTTCAACATTGATCAGGCCACTGCGGAACGAGAGAAGGCGTTGATCCAGATCAAGCAGGCACAGCGGCGGCTGGACCAAGCTGTGATCGTTGCGCCGATGGATGGCGTCGTTTCTGCGGTGAACATCAACGAAGGCGAGGATTCCGGCACAGGTGTGGTTCCTGCCGTGGTGCTGGTAAATAACTCGATCCTCCATATAGACATAACGGCAGACGAGATCGACGTCGCCAAGGTGCGCCCCAGCCTGGATGTGGTTATCACGCTCGATGCGTTACCCGGCACAGAGTTGAATGGCACGGTTGATCGCGTGGCGTCCACATCGACCAACGTCAATGGTGTCGTCAGTTATGTCGTAAGAGTGGTGTTGAACAAGTCGGATGCTCCGTTGCGCATCGGCATGACGGCGAACGCATCGATCGTTCTTGATAAGCGCGACGGTGTCCTCCTGGCGCCAAACTGGACGATCCGCAAAGACAAGGCCAGCAACAAGGCTTTTCTTACCCTGAAGGTTGACGACAAGACTACGCGCGAGATCGAAGTCAAGACCGGGCTGCGCAACGACAACTTCAGCGAGATTATTTCGGGCGCCACAGAGGGGCAGATTGTGGTCGCGCCGCAGTCGACGAACCTGCTTGGCAAGTAAAATCACCACCACGACACCATGTTTTCATTCGACATTCACCATACTGAACGACGCAGCCGCGCAGCCGTGTTTCACACCCCGCATGGCGATGTGCTCACGCCAGTGTTCATGCCGGTGGGCACGCAGGCCACAGTCAAGGCGATTGCCCCACGCGATCTGACGGAGCTTGGCGCAACCATGATCCTTGGCAACACCTATCACCTCTATCTGCGCCCCGGCGATGAGCTAGTGGCGCGGCGAGGTGGGTTGCACCAGTTTATGCGTTGGAATAATCCCATCCTGACGGATAGCGGCGGATTTCAGGTGTTCTCGCTCAGCGAAATGCGCAAGATTGATGACCAGGGCGTCACCTTTAAGAGTCACCTCGACGGCAGCATGCACCGGTTGACGCCTGAGAAGTCGATCAAGATTCAAGAGAACCTTGGCGCAGACGTGATCATGTGCTTTGACGAGTGCCCACCGCCAACCGATCATGAGTACAACGTCATCAGCATGGCGCGCACTCACGCGTGGGCGGAACGCTGCAAAGCAGCACACACGCGAACTGATCAGGCGTTGTTTGGCATCGTGCAGGGCGGCGTTTTCCGTGACCTGCGCGAAGAGTCGGCGCGCGCCATCAACGCACTCGACTTTCTCGGCCACGGCATTGGCGGACTTGCGGTCGGTGAGAGCAAAGAGGCGATGCTTGCGACGATCGAATGGATGGACGCGTCGTTGCCGGAGCACAAGCCGCGTTATCTGATGGGAGTAGGCGAACCCACCGACCTGATCAACGGCGTTGCGCGCGGGATGGACATGTTCGATTGTGTGCTGCCCACGCGCCTTGCGCGGCATGGGGCGGCCTTCACGCACACCGGGCGCATCAATATGCGCAATAAGGCGTTTGAGGAAGACGATCAACCGATTGATCCCGGCTGCGCCTGCTACGCGTGCACAACTTTTACGCGCGCCTACATCCGCCATCTGCTTCACGTCGAAGAGATCCTCGGTCTGTACCTGATGAGCCTACACAATGTCCATTTCCTGATCCAGCTGATGGGCGAGATCAGGCAAGCCATCCTCGCTGATCGCTTCGAGACATTCGCCACAGGGTGGCTGGCTCGTTATGGCGGGACGGGCACAACCGCATGAGCACCGACCCTGTGTTGCAACTGCTCGTTGCGCTGGTCATCCTCCTGGTCGTGGTTGACGTTATCGTCGCTCTCCCCTATGTTCTTGTCAGGTTGCGCGAGCGGTTCTCCCTGCGAGAGTTTGCGCAACAATACGATGCGGGTGGCGACTTCCTCGTGGTCGATGGCTTTGATGTGCACTACACCGATGAAGGTCCACGCGACGGCATCCCCGTCGTTCTGGTGCACGGTTTCGGCGCGTGGACTTTTGCCTGGAGACTCCAGCGCACCGCGTTAGCGCAGGCGGGATACCGCGTGATTGCTTTTGATGAACTAGGCTACGGTGCATCCGAACGTCCAGATGGGCCGGTTTACAGCACTGATCAGCAGGCGCGTGTCCTCACTGGCGTCATGGATGCATTGAACGTCCGCGCGGCGCATCTGGTCGGGCATTCGTACGGTGGGCGACTGGCGATGCTTGTTGCAATCACCGCGCCCGAACGTGTTCTGACACTCACCGGCATCGACCCGAAGCATTCGCGCTTGGCCGCCCACCGGTGGCTGTGCTGTTGCGGTTGCCCATCGTGGGGTTTTCGCTCGCTTTTTACTTCACTGCGCCATTTTTGATACGCCAATTCATGAAAACCGTTGCGAAAACGCTCGATTGGTTCACACCTGCGATTGAAAGAGGGTATCAGGCGCCACTGTTCGTGCGCGGCACCGCAATGGCGCAGGTGTGGCAGGCGCGGTCGCTCAAGGACGGCCCAGTTGCCATCCCCCAAAATCTTAACCGTATCATCCAACCGACATTGTTGATCTGGGGGAGTGACGATGGCGTTTTTCCGGCGAGTGATGGCGAGAAATTGCTTCAAGTCCTACCAAACGCGCGCTTGCACATCATCAAAGACGCAGGACACGTTCCAAACGAAGAAAAACCCGACGAGCTCAATCAGGTGTTGCTCGATTTTCTTCAATCTTCAATCTCTAGTCTCTAATCTCTAGTCCCTAATCTCTTTATCTATGAAACTCGATCAATTCTGGGAGTATGTGTTCAGCGAAGAGGCTGAAAAAGTGCGCATGGCATGGGATTGGCTCGCCGAAGACGAGCGTACTTCCGTCCGCGATCATCTTGAACAGATCACGCGCGACCCCGATCGCATCGAGGCACAACGCGTCGCTGCGCGTTATGCACTACGGGTGGTCGCCGTTCCCGCGTTCACTTTGCCCGATGGAGCGCTCGAATTTGCGCGCGAGTTGGCGCAGGGCATCGGCGAACGGCTGAAGTTTGCCAGCGGCCAGCTCATCGCCTCGACCAAAAATGACGGCACATGGGTGACTGCCTCGGATATTGAGGCGGATCAGCGCCTGGCGGAGGCTATATTAGCGCGCTATCCCGATCATGGTGTGCTCTCCGAGGAAGGGGATAAGGTCTATCGCGGGCAGGAGTGGTGCTGGGTGATTGACCCGATCGACGGCACAACTAACTTCACGTGGGGGTTTCCGGGGTGGGGAGTGCTCATCGGGTTGTTGTACAAGGGGCGCCCGGTGCTCGGTGTTGCCGAGTTTCCACCGGTAGGGCAGCAACTGTATGCTGTGCGTGGAGAGGGCGCCTGGCGCAAGACTGTGACTGGTTACGGCGATGGGCCGATTCGAGCCGCGTCCGATAAGGCGTTTACAACAACGCAACTGTACGCGGTGGGAACGCGTTCGCTAAAGCCCAGTCCGCCGAACATCCCATGCAAACTCCGGTTGCCGGGTTCGACCGGCTTCGACTTCGCCCTGCTGGCGTGCGGGGCGTGTGTAGGGGTATACGATTCCACCGTGCATGTGTGGGACATTGCCGCGTTATGGCCGATTATTGAAGAGTCCGGCGCGCACGTCCTCACCAACCATCCTGGCGGCATTTTTCCACTGCGCGATGGGATCGACTATTCTTCGGTCGAGTTTGCAGTGCTGGGCGCGGCGACCTCAGAGTTATTGTCGGAATCGCTGGTCAGGTTATCAGATCGGTTTGCTCTGCCATAACCCCGCTCGACGTATGCTCCCGCCAGATGGGTCCATTCCGGAATGCTCAGCGTTTCGGCGCGGCGGGTGGGATCGATGTTCACGCTGGCGAGCAGATCGTCAACGTCTGGCTTGGTCATGCGTAGACCGGCTGAGATCGTGTTGCGCATTTGCTTGCGCTTCTGGCTGAAGCCGGCGCGCGCGAGATCGAACAATTCACTCGTATGTTCGACGCGACCGTGAGGGATGATGCGCACGACGGCTGAATCGACATCCGGTTGCGGGTAGAAGACGGAGGGATCGAGCTTCATCAGCATCTCAGCCTTCCCGTACACCTGGACGCCCACGGCCAGCATGCTCATATCGCCGGGTAGCGCCGCCATCCGCTCGGCTACTTCCAGTTGCACCGTCAGCACGACGGATTGCGTATTAATCCGCGACTCAAGGATGCGGCGAATCATCAGCGAGGTAATGTAATAGGGCAGATTACCCAGGACGCGCACAGGCGTGTTTTCATCGCCTCCCGCCTCACGAATGAGGCTCGCGTAGTCCACATCGAGCGCGTCGGCCTGCAAAATCGTCACATTCGTCGCGCCCGCCAGTTCCTGTTGCAGCAGAGGGATCAGGTTGCGGTCAATCTCGACGGCGATAACCTGTCGCACTGCCTGTGCCAGATGTTTCGTCAGCGCCCCGATCCCTGGGCCGATCTCGATCCCGATATCATCTGGCTTGCAGTTGGCCAGGCGCACGATCTTGCGGGCGACATCGTCATCGGAGAGAAAGTTCTGTCCGAGTGACTTGCGCGGCGCGAGCCCGACGGAGCGGAGTTTATTTTTGATGTTCGTTGAGTTGCTCATAGTTCTCGGAGCGGCCTTATTTGATATTGTAACGAATGACGTCGGGCACGGGCGTCAGCAAGTAGACATCAACCCAGTTGTACCAGGACTTCAGGTTGCTATCGTCATAGCCCAGGTCAATACGTTTGCCGACGATGGCGCTGCCGGTGTCACAGGCATAGCCCATGCCATAATCCGGCACATAAACGTTCGTGCGGAGTGAGATGATGCGTGGATCGACTGCCACGATGCCATGACGCATAGTATCGCCACAGCGCACCTTGCCGTAATACGACGCGCCAAGCGATGTTCCGGCTGTGTTGGCCGAATACGAAGTGGCCAGCATGTGGATGACGCGCCAGTACTGGACGACACCGGAGGGTGTGCTCAGGCTGCGCAACACCACTTGGGTGCCGTAGTTATAAACACGGGGCTGTGGGTCCTGCGCGATAAAATCAGCGATCAACTGCCGGCCAACCTCGACGTTATCCTCAAAGGTGATGGCGGTGCGTTGTTCGTGCACGCCTGGCTGACCCGGCTGTGCCAAAACGACTGTATCAAGCTCGACCTCGCCACTCGGCTCCGTGCGCGTCTCAAAAGGGATGACTTCCTGATTGATCACGACTTCGTGGCGCACGCGCACGACACGAATCTCCATGTCGTCGGTAACAACGGCATCAAGCCCGGGTTTTGCGTAGTCATCGCCATACAGGACTAGGTTCAGGTCGGCCAGCACGTCACCAATGACTGTGCGAGTCGTGCGCGTTTTGACCCGATGCCCATCCACCAGAATGTTGACCGGATGCGACCTGGACACGAAGATATGCGTGCCGGCCTTGATCGGTTCACCCGGTGAGGGGCGCACGATATCAGCCAGATAAATGCGGTAGCCGGCCTGCATCAACGCTTCACCGACCGTCGGCGCAGTCGTTAACAGGTTTTTGGGGCTGCCATTCTGCTCCTGGATCGTGACCTCCACCGCATGCTTCAGAGTGATGTCGGCGGTGACGGCTTCGCGCGCCTGACCGGTAAGCAGGCTGGACTTCGGCGACGTGGGAACCGCGAGCACCGGAAGCTCAGAAGTGGATTGGCCGTTTACCGTCAGCCGATCACGGTCGCCAATGGCGATTCCCAGGCTGCCCAAAAGTTCTTCGGCAGTGTGTGCCTGTGTGCGCACCACCTTCGCGTTCTGCTCGTCCACATTCACACGCACAAGGCGGGCGCGGCGGATGATGATCGTGTCGTTGCGGTTTAGTGGCTCGCCGGGCAGAGGGGAGATGACATCTTCCGGCATCATTTCAATGGCAGCTTCTTTTAACGCGGCGCCTACCGTTGTCTGATGGGTTTGAAGATTTATGACGCGATCTCCGTCAATGAGCTTTGCCGAGGTAAAGGTCGACAAATAACCCGCGGTTAATAGACTAAGCGCTCCAAGAATGACAGGAACCGCAAGCCAGCGCAGTCTCGACCGTCCTGTGCGCAAACGGATATTGGCATCCGAGGTTTCGGATGACTCGGTATTTTTTGGAGTTAACATGGATTTACAGCAAACTGGTAACAGTGCGTTAGCATCTATTGGTCAGCAGCTATCTATTTAAAAGCGCATTTCCTGGTATTCGGGCTGCGGTCCTGATGTTGTTGACTGTGTTGCCAGGCTCCCCTGTGACACCCAAAAGGGACTCCTTACCGTTGCTATCTTCCGATCCTGGCGGGGTTCGAAGGCTTTTGCCGCACAGGACCCAGCAACACAATCAACAACATCAAGCATAAACCGACAAGCCAAACTACTCATGATTTGGACTGCCACACTGTGTGGCATGCTGTCATGTGAGTCCATGCGTCCATGCATGTTAGATCATACAGGTATAGCATCTGTCTGTCAATTACTGTATAATTGCTTTACTAGGCACGTGTACTGCGTACCTAGTACGCGCACCAAGTACGCGCCTATAGCTCAATTGGATAGAGCACTTGACTTCGGATCAAGGGGTTGTGGGTTCAAATCCTGCTAGGCGCGCTCCATGGCAGTGACCCCGCATCCCATCTGTCGTTTCAGATGGCGTCTGCGGGGTTTTATTTTGTCAACCCTAAAGGATACAAAGCTATGTTTCACGTAGAACTTTCCCGGTGAAACACCGCTAACAAGATGACAGACGACTTCAAGCTCGGTTTTGTGATAGGAATCATCGCCGGTGAAGGCTCATTCACCGGGGATCACCGCACACCCGCACTGCAGGTGAAGATGCACGCGCGCGATATCGCCCTTCTTGAAACCCTTCGCGTTCAGCTGGGCGGGAAGATTTACGGTCCCTATACGCATGGCGACCGCTACTACTGTCTGTGGATATTGCGTGGCGAGGAATTGCGGCAGGCGGCCGAGTTGTTTCTCAACCGCCTGCCCGACGGTCACAAGCGCACCCAGTTCATGGAGTGGGTGCGCAAATACTACAAAGAGCTAATTGCTGAATAACACGCGATTTGACGTGACCCAGTCCCATAACTTGCGAACCCCTTCAGTTACAGTTGTAAGGGGTTCCCACCCGAGTGCATGCTTTGCCTTGGTGTTATCACTCACGAATACTGGCTGATCGCCTGGACGCCAGTCGGCGTAGGTGACGCGGACATCGTGTCCCGCCAGTTTGGCCAGCAACGGCCCAAACTCCGTCCAGATCGACAGCGTATTCTCTATGCCTCCGCCCACGTTGAACACCTGACCGCTCGCCACATCGAGGTGATTCCACGCCGCATCATAGGCGTTGATCAGGTCTTGCACGTAGAGCAGGTCACGCACCTGTTTGCCATTGCCATAGATATTGATCGGGTGCCCCATGGCCGCTGCAATTACGAAGTGCGCCACCCAGCCCTGATCCTCCACCCCAAACTGGCGCTCGCCATAGATGCAACTCTGGCGAAACACGACCGTGCGCATGCCATAGATGCGCGCATAGTCGCGGACGTACTGATCGCCTGCCCCTTTGGAACATCCATAGGGCGAGTGGAAATCGAGCGGTTGTTGCTCGCTGACGCCCTTCGGCAGATCGCGGTAGCGATATCGCGTTTCACCCTCTACAACCGCCACATCCTCCATGCCCCCATAGACCTTATTGGTGGACGCAAAGAATACCGCTGGCGGTTGCGCCTGCGCTCGCGCGGCCTCCAGCGCGTTAAACGTGCCAAGCGCGTTAATCTCGAAGTCCTCGCGCGGATTTTTCACTGAAGTAGTGACTGCCACCTGACTCGCAAAGTGCACGATCAGTTCGGGTTGTGCAGCGGATACCGCGCGCCACAGCCCATCCGCATCGCGCACATCGCCGCGCACAAAAGTCAGCGTCGCATTGTCGGCGCGTCGTTGCGTGTTTAACCACTCCAGGTTGTGCTCGGTGCGCGGACGGGACAGGTTGTCGTAGACGGTGACCGTGTCGCCCCGCCCAAGGCAGCGCGCGGCAAAGTTGCAGCCGATAAATCCTGCGCCACCGGTAATAAAGGTTTTCATGTTTTTCTCGTTCTTTTCAGTTCACTCTTAAAGGATTTAAAGCAATTTTGTGGGCGTAGGTGTGGGTGGTTTGTTCATAAAGCTCGTGATAGCGCCTCGCGACGATATCCAGGTCGCATTCCGTCCGCATCCTCGCCTGACCATTCACGCCCATCGTCAGTCGTATCTCGGGGTGTTGCCATAGATCAAGCGCCGCCTTCGCGTATGTGCTCACATCGGCGTCATGCGGCGCCAGAAGCCCGTCTACCCCGTCGCGTATAACCGACGAAATTGCCCCGATGGACGAACCAATCACTGGCTTCCCGCACGCCCACGCTTCCGCGTACACCAGTCCAAAGGCTTCGTGGCTGGACAACATTGCGAAGATGTCGCATGCGGCAAGCACTTCGGCCTTCTCTGCCGGTGTATGATCCACAATCAGCTGGATGCGTTCGCGATCCTTTGCAGAGAGCGCATCCCGCAATGCTTCCAGTCGCATCGTATCCTCTCCTGTTCTGCCGACAATCAGCAATCGCGCATCGGGCTGGGTCCGCCAGATGATGGGCATAGCCGATATCAGCACATCCAGGCGTTTATGCGGCAGGTGTTGCGCGACAGATGCGATCATGAGTTCATCACCGATTCCGAGCCTTGCGCGCGCCGCCCGTCGATCAAATCCGGCAAAGAAAGCAACGTCAACGCCGCCGGGGATCACCTCACACCGTTCCACCGTTAGCCCCCGCGCGGCCAGATAGTCGCGCTCATAGCCGGTATAGGCGACGTATGCATCGCAGGCTCGAATATCGTCATAAACCATCTTGCGGTCAAAGCCCCAGCGATCGGCTGTATGAAACGCCCCGAGGAGGATCACAGGAATGTGCCCGCTCTGACCGCCACGGATTGCATTGTGCATGTGGAGCAGCGGAAAAGCAGAGGCCATGATCACATCCGCGCCGCTCGCAGCGATTTCACGCGCCAAACCGGGGATAATGGGGCCAAAATAGCACCCACGCGCCCAATCTTCATACGGGAGATGGAGTTTGTGCATTACCCGCGCCAGGTTCAGCCGCAGCGCACCAAAGCGATTGAAGACCGGGAATCGCCTGACCGTAACCCCATTGATTTTCTCGATACCAGGACGCATCGCTGGTTGGCGCCGGTCGCGAAAATAGGCATTACTATGAGCAACAGTAGTGAAAACCGTCACGTGATCCCCGAAATCACGCGTGAATCGCTCCGAAAGCTGCTGAACCATGTGCTGCGTTCCACCGACGGCAGGCGTGTACCCATGCACGACGTGCAGGATTTTCATCGCAGCGCTCCTGGCACAACGACCGACTGGTACAAGCGGACGTACTGCTCTGCCATGCCATGCGCAGTCGGTATATGTTTGCCAGCCTGGATGGCGGCCTTCACATACCCTGGGTAATCGGCAAACAACCGGCGAACCGCGATTCGCAAGTCGTCCACGCTGATGCGATCTATCACAACGCCGCTTCCGTCGCGCTCGACATCTATAGCCATCGGGATCGATCGGCTGACCAAAACCGGCTTGCCCGCAGCTAACGACTCCAGCAACGAGTGCGGAAACGCTTTGATCAACGATGCGTCTGCTGCCAAGGCGACCGCCGCGTGCGCCCGCGCCAGAACCTGGTTGACATCCATCTGGCCGGTCAGAACCTCAACGCGATTCTGCAACCCCGCAGCTGCTACTCGCTGGCGCATTTCGTTTTCGAGCACGCCTCGAAATAGGAAGATAAGGCGCAATTCTGACCATTCACGCGCCAGTGCGAGCAACGCATCCACTCCCTTACTGGCAAACTGCGGGACGCTCCATGGCGCCGACCCCATCAGCAGCGTCGGAGGCGTGCCCAGTGGCATCGGTTGGCGGTTGAATCGGCTGGCATCGATGCCTGATTGCACACTAATCGCGTTGGTGATTCCCCATTCACGCAGTAAGTTCAAATCGCCGTCCGATGGCACGACAATTGACTTGGCGCGGCGCTCCAGCACCCGCGCAGCCTGCCGTTGATCCGGGCGCGCGCCCGTCACAGCGGTGTAAATGATGGGACGGCGCATAAATCGCAACAGAGCGAAGTCGTATAGATCCGGGTTGAACACATGATGCAAATCGACGCGACGCTCGAGTTTAGACAAGGCTGGCGCAAGCCAAATGCCCCACAGTCGCCGTGGAAAACGGGTTCCTGGCGTCTTTGCGGGATACAGGTGCATGATATCGCCCGGAACCAGTGCGCGAATCGACTCGATCTCCTGGATCACCGCATCACAACTGGCCATCCGCGATGGGGGCATCGTCACATGATAGATCGCTCTCATTCACCCACCCTCTGTTCTGCTGCTATCCCTGCACCGATAAAACGCAATACGCGCGCATTCTGCCCCCCAAATCGTCCCATCAAGCCATCGACGCAACCGAGTGCCGTGGCTTTAGCGCGCCGCAGATCGCCATGCACAAGCGCGCTCAGGCTGTTGTAAGCCGCAATCAATATCCAGTATCCCCGCAGCCAGCCCTGTTGCCGGCGGTAGAACTTGTGGATGAACAGGAAGCGGTTTCGTATCACATAATACGCGTGTAGCCCACCTCGCGCGCCAGCCGATCGGTGAAGCGCATGATTGGCGCGGGCGTTGCCATCAATACTGCAACGATATCCATGCTGCCATGCCTCGCGACAGAACGCCGCGACCTCGCCACTGAAGAAGAAAGCTTCATCCATTAGCCCCAGCACTCGCAGCACATCGATCCGAATCAGAACACATGTTCCGGGAACATAATCAACCTCTCGCGTTTGCCCCGCTGACAAGGGAGTCTGCAGGTGCGAGGTCACGTGATGCGCGATGTCCCGCCCACCCGTTGACAGAATGCGACCAGGTGGGGGTGCGCCAGCGTCCCATAAGACCGGCCCAACCACCCCGATTTCGGAATGAGCGTCCAGCACAGCGCAGAGCGACGCGAGCGAATCACCGTCAATGCTGGCATCATTGTTGAGGAGCAGCACGGCCTGATAGCTTTGTGACACAATTTCTGCCAGCGCGAGGTTGTTGCCGCCGGCGAAACCACGGTTTTCCGGGCTGCGGAGCAGGTGGACGCCAGGGCAATCGCGCTGAATGCGTTCCACATCATCCCCTGACGAGGCGTTATCGACGACCCAGATATGCGCCGCGGCCAACGGCCATGCCTGGACTGCCCGCGCACAAACGACCGTATCCGCGGCTTGATTCCAGTTCACAATGACCACGGCAACCATCATAGAGGGTTCAGCGCTTGTCTTGAAGCCATGGATATCATACTGTTTCGTGTGATTAAGCACGTATACACACGTATACTTCAGTGCTGTGTTGAATTATACGCACACTGACAGCACAAGTCATCCCCACGTTGATATTGTCATCGTCAACTGGAACGGTCTGCGCTATCTGCCAGCATGTCTGAACGCCCTCAGCGCGCAAACCTACTCTGATTTCAGCATATGGATCGTGGACAATGGCTCAACCGATGGCTCAGTCGAGTATGTGCGCAACCAGCACCCGTCTGTTCAACTCATCTGCAACGCCACGAATCTGGGGTTTGCCGCTGCGAATAACCAGGTCTTTCGCACCGCCCACAGTGAGTATATCGCCCCGCTCAATAACGATACCGTCGTCGATCCTGGTTGGCTCAGTGCCCTGGTCGAGGCGATGGCGCAGCACCCTCGGGCTGGCATGGCGGCGGCGAAGATGCTGTTCGCTGCCTCGCCGGGGCTGATCAACTCGGCAGGGATTGCCGTGGATCGCCTCGGCATCGCCTGGGATCGCCTCGGCGGCAGGCCAGAGAGTGCCAGCGAAACATCTCCGACTCCAGTGTTTGGCGTGAGCGCCGGCGCGGCACTGTACAGGCGCGCCATGCTGGACGATATAGGCCTCTTCGATGAGGGCTTTTTTGCCTATCTCGAAGATGTCGATCTGGCGTGGCGCGCGCAGTGGGCTGGCTGGGAGTCGCTATATGTGCCAGGCGCGCGCGTCACTCACCATCATTCCGCCACCAGCCGCGAAGGCTCGCCGTTCAAGAATCGCCTGCTCGGTCGTAACAAGGTGTGGCTGATTGCCAAGAACTACCCGATGCCTTACCTCTGGTTGTGCCTGCCGGTGATCATCGGGTATGACGTGGCATCGATGTTGTACGCCATCGCCGCCCGACGCGATATCAGCCCGTTGGAGGGACGCATCGCCGGGCTGCGCGGGCTGGTCAACGCTCTGCGTAAACGCAAAACGATCCTCTGTCGAATCACGCCGCGCGCGATGATGGCGTTGCTGGCGCCGGTCGAGTCGCCGTGGCGCGTTCTCCGACGGTACAGGCATCTGACGCCCATCACTCCCGCGCCACCCGCGGCAAAAAAATAACGTTGCTGTAAAGCAGGAAGGGTCCGAGGTGAAGCGTTTCCTTTGCCCCGTTGCCGGCCCGATCGACGGCGCGCACGTGGGCATACCACGTCCCGTTCGCGAGCGTAGCCGTGAACGCAGATGCGCCAGCCTTCACATCCGTTTGCGTCCCTGACGGCGTCATCGGATCATGGTCCCACGCCACTGCATACCCCGCCAGCCCCGCGCCGATATCTGCGCCGCCTCTACCCCAGGTGATGCTGACCATCTGGGGTGAGCTATAGGTGCTGGTCGGCGGCATCGTTGTCACGCTGATCGGATTTGTCGGCGGCACGTTGTCGAGCAGCCCCGTATGCGCAGCGTCGTGATGGAACTGCGGCCACGGCGCATACCCCGAGTTTTGCCCAGCCCACGCAAACAACCTGCCGTAATTCGACATTGTGTTTGTGTTCACTGCGCCGGCGACGACGATCGCGTTGCCGCCGGCTGGATCGAGTGCGCCGATGGCAGGGCTGAAGTTGAGCGTGGCGGTTGCCCAATACGTCACGCTGGTGCTGCTGGGCTGCCCATCGCATGCGGTCGTTGGCTGGTCGGTGTAATACGTCCCATTCGCGTTGAGGATCACTACCTCACTGCCCTGCGTCAGGACGATCTCCGGCGCCGCATCGCCAACGACATCCGCGATCATCGGCGACGCGCGCAGATAGTGCCGATTGCCATCGACGTCGCACAACAGGCGCCTGATAAACTCATGCCCATCACTACCGCGCCATGCGTATACCGTGCTGCCCTCGGTTGTGTCTTTGTTTCCGTTTGGCGCAACCACGACCACATCAAGGATGCCGTCGCCGTCCAGATCACCGAAAGCAGGCGAAGCAGTCACATAGCCATTCGTATTCCCATCCCAGCTCGGTGTCAGCCGTTCTGACATCTTCGGCTCCATTGGGTTATAACGCATGACCCTCACATAGTACCCCTGGTTGATCACCGCATCACCAGTGCCCACGGCAATGTCGAGCATGCCATCATTGTCCAGATCAGCAATGGCAGGGCTGGAGTACACCGGCTCATCGAATGGCATGCGGTTCATGACTCCGCCATCCGACCGCAATACGCTCAGATAACCTGCGAGACCACCCGTTGGCGTAGTGCGGTTCGAGCCAATCACGATCTCCAGTTTGCCATCCCCGTCGAGGTCGGCTAATGCCGGCGACGAATACACGGGTTGACCGTTGTACAAACCCTGGTAATTGCACTCGCCATTCGGATACGTAGTGTTGTGCCACAGGGGTTGGCCGGCGTGGTCGAGCATGTAAATGCAGTAGTCCAGGCTGCCGAAAACCACTTCAGGCAGCCCATCGCCATTCACATCGCCGATTGCCGGCGTCGAATACACACTGGCAGAGCCGAAGCCGATCGTTGTTGCAAAGTCCCACAACATGGCGCCATTCACACCGTCAAATGCTCTCACACCGCCGTCAATAAGACAACCCTGGGCGATACCACCATAGCCAACAACGACGTCGTTGATTCCGTCGCCATTCAAGTCGGCGACACTCGCCCCCATTCCGGGTGGCTGTGGCAAGCTGGCGCTCCACCGCAACGTGCCATCCCCTTTGTACACATACACATGGCTGGCGCAGAGAAGCTTATTCTCGGTGCGATCCTGCGTGGCGACCACGATCTCGTTATCCACATGCGACGCATCGATGCGCGCGATAGTGGCCTGGACTGGCAACCCAAGACCCGGTCGGCCCCCGGTGACGCCGAGGTCTATGAGGTTTTGTGGAAAGTTGGGTTGATACGGCGGGGGGTTAGCGAGAGTCGCGATGGCGGGACTAGAGGTCACCATTCTTGCAACAACAAGTACAACTATCGCCAAAATGATCCTGCCATGGCTCTTCATTGCATGTCTCCAGATGGGTCTCATTTATTCTGGAACACGTACAGCGACCTGACCGGTGACTGGCTATCCTAGTCAGTGCTTTCAGGATGGGTTATCCTCAGTTCGAGATCGTTAACACGCTGTCGTAGTTCGGTTATTTCGTTGAGTGTATACCCATACTCTTCCGAAAACGCTTGATTCACAACCGTCTGTTTCGAGGCAAGTATGCGCACATAGTACAACGGCAGGCCATGTAGTGCCTGGCGCAACTTGGATATCCATCGCCCTATGATAGGAATTGCGGATCTCTGTGGATCTATAGCAACAAAAAGTGACTTGCTTTTTGTGACCTCATCAATTTTGGCAATATGCTCGGAGATTCTGATGGCGTCCGTATCTATTTGGTCCAGCAGCGCTCGTGTGGAAGCGTGAGCGTGTCGTATTTGTAGTTGCTGGGTAAGTTGCAGTTGTGTAATGGCGACTGCGGTTTCCTGAAGCAGCGTTACCAACATATCATTCAACTGGAGGAGCCTGCCAATGCTCTGGCGCGACGGACTGCCTGTGTTGCTGATATCCAGTTCGGCGCGAAGTTTATTTTGGAATTGCCTGACAGCCTCGATACTCTCTCCAAGGTTATCTTTGGGGGGCACACCCTGTGCCAACTCAAACTCGATGTCCTTGATTACATCCTCAGCGCTTAATTTTCTCTTCATTGATGATCCGCCCCTGAATTCCGTGTGATTATATTGCGATAAATCCTTGTGAAATTATTCGCCATATGTGCGGCCGTGAAATGCGTCAGAAGTCGCTGGCGACCAGCCATCCCCATATCACGAAGCAATACTGGCGAGCACAACACTGTGGCAATTGCCTCTGCCAGAGCTTTTGGGCTTTGCGGGTCAACCAGGAGTCCGGTGACGCCATGCTCGACAACCTCTGGCACACCACCCGTATTGCAGCCGATTACAGGTTTTGAGTAGTTCATTGCTTCGATATAAATAAGGCCAAATGATTCATATAACGACGGAGCCACAAACAGATCACAAGACTGGTAAAGCTGCTCTTGGGGTTCGCCGTCAGGAACCTCACCGACAAAGTCGACCATAGACTTGTATTCAGGAAAAGTGCGCTCAAAGTAAGATCGGTAATCCATTCCTGTGCGCTCCAAAAATCCATCATTATGGCTGTTGTCTGCCCCAGCAATGACAAATCTTGTGTTGGGCGCGTGTTTCACTACTGAAGGAATTGCATGAAATAAATCAATGATGCCTTTGCGCTTTTCCAGTCGGCCAAGAAATAGCACCTTCAGGTTTTTCTCGCTGCGCTGCAGATCATATGGTCTGGTCTTCTCGTCGGGGACGGGTTCAATGCCATACGTAGCTATGCTGTACTGATCTTCTCGTGGATGGACTCCATAAATACCTTGTAATGTGCGCAGTGTCGCGTGAGTGTTTGGAAGCAGATGATTTGCCCGTTCAATAAACACGCGCTCCATTTCTCCCTGCAACCTTTTATCGTCGCTGTCATCTCCGTTTAGCGGCGCAATTTGCCGCATGGCTGTCACAAGCCGAATAACCACAGGGAGAATCCCGCTCAAACTTGTGACCAAACCTTCAAACTGGTAATTAGATGAGTCAATGATCTGGATACCATCATTAAGAATGAGATCCTTAACTTTCTCGTAGACGTTATGGCTGTGGTTCAGGAGGTAGTACATTCCAGGCAAATGCTTATACTGCTCGTAATACTCAAGCCGTGTCGGTATTTCGTGCACATATGCGCCATCTCGAAAGGTCAAACGCTCACGATCCCCTTTCGTGATGACATGCACTGTTTGTCCACTTTCGAATAGTGCTTTTGCTAACATATGTGTCTGGCGACCAACCCCTCCCTTGTCCGATGGTGGGAAATCCCGGCTCAGTAGACAAATCCGCAATGGCGGCTCGCTCAGGCGCACATTAGCTTGTCGGCCATTGATTGGGTCAACTGATGGCATAAATGCAGAGTATCCGTTCTGGTATTGATGAAAAGAAGCTTTCATGGATGTGTCATCACCCGCTTGTCCGCCGTTCTGCGGTATGAGTTTACGGGGAAATGAAAAACCTTTTACCATACCGTGCAGGCCGCTGGTAACCTCATTAATGCGCATTTGCCATGCCTGAAGGCTACTGATCTTGTTATCGTGAAGAAATTGATTGGACAAGAGTAGATGACCATGGATCAGGTTCATGCAACGACGAATGATCGTGCTTCGAGACTCCCCAGATGCGGTTCCATTCTTTACGGCCGAATAGACCGATGCGCGCGTCTGTAGCCACCACTTCAAGTTATATGTGAACACTTGGCGATTGTGACTTGACGCAGGCACATGATATACCGGCGCCTGTTTGACGGGGTGCAGTATTTTTCCGGCGATGGTGAAACGCATGGCAACATCTGTTTCATCGTATACCCATTCATAAAACTCATCAAAACCTCCTATATCAATGAGATCCGCGCGGCGATAGGCCATGTTCGTGCCCATCATACGGGTAACCCATTGGGTTGCTATGCCTGGAGGAACAAGATGCTCCAACCACGATGATCGCACATCAACCTGCTCAGCCAGCGACGAAAATAATCCAAGACTGTGTTGTAAACGCGGATGGTTAGGATGAATCAAATACACGATACCACCAGTCGCGCCAATCCACGGGTCTTCGAATATACCAGCGAGTTGTTCAAGCCATCGATGCGATGGCACAGCATCGTCATCAATGTAAGCAACAATGTCGCCGGAGGATGCCAGTAACCCAATATTTCGTGAAACTCCGAGATTCGCTGATGGACATCGCAACACCTTCACACGATCGCCATAGTTATCGAGCAACTCCATGGTATTGTCTTTGGTGGGACCAACGACTATAACCACTTCAAAGTCTGGATACGATTGTTTTTCCAACGCGCACAAAAGTGTCTGCAGGGGCTGGGCGCGATTGATTGTATTAATGATTATGGAAAAACGAGGGCTATCGGTATTCATAGTCGATCATTAGCTCGATTGACCTGACGCGCGCATCCATCATTTGCAACTGCTGGTTCAGCAACTCAATCTGCTGACCCAACTTGGTGAGCCACCCACTAATGATCTGCTGATTTTCCTCAACTAACTCAAGTCTATGATTCATTTCCCCCTGTATCCGGTTGTGTTTTAACCCCGCCTGATTTTGTGGCGCACGTAACACATTAATATGCTCTGCGTGTTGGGAAATCGCTGACGCGTTCTGCTCGTATGTCAACTGATGCAAGCGCACGATGATATCCATCTGTGCGCCATTCAGCCTGATCATATCTGACAGGACTTGATAATCACGCCCACTAAGGAGCCTTTCCGCGCGTTGCACAAACTGTGGCATTTTGCGCACGACGGACGATGTGGCTCTCTTACCCCTGCTAGAGAATTCGTTGATGTTGTTATGAAGGTCCCGCTCTTCAACGCGTAAGTCCTCCAGTTGTTTATACAATGCCGAAAGATCAGCCCCTGGAGCAATAGTGAACTTGGGTTGCACTTCCAAAACGCGGTTATCCGCGGGCGTCTCCTGGAATCCTTTGTCGCTAATAGGATTTTGTTGTTCGCCAGTAATCTTGCCAAACGCTATCGGCTGCTCTGTCTGAATTTGCGACGGGGAAGATGCTGGATTAGAGGGGATGCGATAGTCCAAAGCGCCGACTATGGATAAATGTGCAAGCGCGCCTTCGTTTGGCACAGTCACTGATGCCTTCAGAAGTTGGCGAATGGCTGCAATAGCTTGCTTCCTGATTCGGGTAAATCCGACTTCTAACAATCTGTCATGAGCTGATGAAGTCACACGGGCGAAGTGTTCTTCCGCATCCGAGATTGTCTGAGATAGGTGGCGCAGAGTGTCTTGCGCCGCTAAGGCACGACCAAGTAAATGCTCCGGGTAAACAGCAGATTCAATTGAGCCACGCTCATTCTCAAAGAACAGGCCAAGTTCATCATCACGAAAATGCTTGATGACAAAACGATAGCGTGAGTGATTCTGGTTAGCCCAGAACACATACGGATCTTTTCGCCATTCTTCACTTGTTAACAAATGGGTCGCTTTTGCGTCTGGGATAAAGGTGATTTTGCTGCCGTGATATGCGGCGCGATAACAATAGTCAACTTCCTCATAATAAGCGGGGTAGAACCCTTCATCGAATCGCCCCGTTTCTTTCCAGCACTTGCGCCGTATTGCAAAAACAGCGCCTGTAACATACTCCACATCTTGAGGCTGATTGCTTAACACCTCGGTGATATGAACACCGTAAGCACCCGGGCGACTTAAATAGGCGCCTGCATGATTAATACTGCCGTCCTTATTTAGTATGGTGCAACCCGCGATGCCGATTTCCTCGCGGGACTCCATCGTCTGGACAATCGCATCCAACCAGCCTGGAAGCACCAGACAATCCTGGTTGATAAGAATAAATAGATCGCCAGTGGCAGCATCAATACCCGCATTGACGCCTCCTGCAAATCCAAGGTTAACAGCTTCATGTATTATTTTTACGTGAGGATACAGGCTCTGGATGAGACTCGCAGAATTGTCGTGAGAAGCGTTGTCAACACAAATGACCTCATGCAGATTCGCGCCACTATTCGCGAAAATGTTTTTCAGACAATCAGCGATTGTGCTTGCGCCGTTCCAGACAGGAATAATGACACTTGCAGACATCATAAAATTACTCGCGTTGTTATGCGTCGAAGGGACGCCAGGAAAGACAAACGCTTACCGGGTGACGCCAGGCACATATGTTGAATACGCGAAATGATGGTACTGATAGGCTCCAATATCCGGTATTCCAATGCGGGGCAGATTATCTGCATCTACTACTGTTGTGCTTCCTGCCGCCTGGCTGCGTGCTGGCGAGGATTGTACAATATGGTAATCGAATCCTGGAAAACCAGGGGATACGAAACCAGCCGAGTTTGTGCCGGTCACGTTCAACGCGTTATTGTCGATCAGCGTTCCATATCCAGCCATCTGGTTTGTATTTCCTGCCCACAAAGTATAGTCGAGAGAAACAGTGTTACCCGTTTGCACATTCAACGCCGCGTCCGTGCAACATATGTGATCTGCGATGATACTATATTTAAATATAGCGTTAGTCGCATGTGCTACGCCGTAATTCATAGCCAATATAGCCTGACCAATAGTACCCGTGGCGCCCGTGTTCGAGGTAACGAGTTGATTTCGGACAAGTGTGGCATGGGTCACAGTGATGTTAATTCCCTGCAACCACAGCCCTCCGCCCCCCCCTCCCTGGGTAAAACCCGTGCCAATTCTGACCGTATTGTCAGCTATCAAGATATTGGTTAGTCGATGTGTCAGATTCAGAGAGCCCACGCGGACAATAGCGGCTCCACCACCACCTGCCGGGCCGGAGTTAACGGCCCCATTTCCACCAATCGCGGAATTGCCGGTTAATCTACCCCGATCAACGACAAGACTGGAATCCCATGCAAAAATGCCGCCGCCCTCACCAATCCAACCATCATGCCCATTTCCCCCCGTGGCACTATTGTTTGACACAGTAATATCATATAGTGTAACGGATGTTGATGCGGTTGTGCCTTGATTCTCAAGATACACACCGCCACCAAAACCAGCACCAGGGTATAGGCGGGCATCGCCACCAATCGCCTGATTACCGGTTACGACTAACCTTGTTGCCGTAATGACAGAACCCTCTTTGAACGCAACGCCGCCTCCCTGTGCGTCAGCGCGCTCGCCGGTGGCTATTTCCTTCCCATCGCAGGCGCAGGAAAGGGTTGTAGCCTGGTTGTTCTGCAAGACCATGTTCGTAATGACCCCAGTAGTATCATATGTAAACATGCCGGCGCCATGGGAATAGCCGCTACGTTGGGCGCCAGTCCCGCCAATCGTTTTGTTATAGCTTGACGTGATATTGGTCATAATCAGATGGCTTACACTCTTAAGAGCAATTCCCCCACCAACTGCAGCTCCACCAACTACCGTATCTGTGGACCCCACCGTGCTTGTGCCAATAGCACTGTTATTGGTGATAACCAGGTTATCAAGGTATAAATCCGTTGTATTCTCAGCAAACAGGCCGCCACCCAACGCGAAATATCTCTCCGGCGAGGGTCTGCCACTAATGCCACGCGCCAAGCCACCAGTGATAATAAAGTTCTTAAGCGTCAGGCTTGCTGTTGGTCCAGTGCTTGTGATCCACACGCCGCGATACTGGTTCTGGCCGGAGATGATGGTTGAATTGGCGATTGAATCCGGTTGGATCCAATTCGTTGTTGTATACCCGCCGATAATTGACAAGCGTTTATTTATTATGCACACCACGGCAGTGGAGGTGAGAAACAATAAACACTCATCTCTTATACCAGTAGTGTACACATAGTTACCCGCAGCGACGCGAATTGTGCCTTCACCTGAATACGGTATCAGATTGACAGCATACTGAATGGTCTTGCATGGAGTAGTGGACGCTATACCGCAACTTAAAACATCATTGCCGGTTGGCGACACATAATAAGTGCCAGATTGACTAACCCTCAGCGTTTGAGCAATGACATCTGGCAGACTTGTGCCACCAAGTGTAAGCATAAGTGTGGTTAGAATCCTGATAAATACAAGCATAATATTACGTGCCTTGCTTGGTTTCGCGTTTAATAGCGGATGCAAAAATAAGCAGTGATAGGAAAATGATCCAATCAAAAGGTGTTGTTGCTCGCTCGAAGGGGGATACTGAGACTGCGTGCAACCCGGCGATACATATACACGCAATTAAAATCGGCCACACTGCCCGGTACTGATCAGGTAAGTGACCTCGTCCAAATCGGATCCGTAACAAACCCCAATACGACAGCATGACAATTACGATCAGAAATATACCGCCGCGAAAAATCTGCAAATAAATCAGGCCAATCCGTGAGAAAAGCAATGACATTGCTGTGGGTTGAACTGTGTCTCGTTGTAGTGTGAAGGGCTTCAGATCTGGGATAGCAGCCATACTCTTGTTCTGGGTTTGCAGCATCTGTGAGTCATTCATGATCATGAACCAACTTGAGGCGTCGTGCAACCTGCTGTCATCTGACCATGACGGCCATACGCCACCAAACCGAAATAGCGACGTAACCACAGCACTAATATAACTCAAGGGGTGTGCAGTGATTTGTTCACGCACGATTTGCCAAGCCAATCCTTCGTCCTGATACGGTTGTTGTTGTCTCAACTGCCAAATAAAGTTCCAAATCGTCTCAGGATGGCTGGGATCGTATACTTTGTTTATCGATTTTGTAACAGGCAGTAAAGCATCAAATACATCATTTTGCCAAAGAAAGACGATGAAATTGCGATTGTTATTGCAGGTGATGGACACTATCCCGCACTGGAGTGCATTTCGGTTAACCCATATCCCAATAAGCATTATTGTGACAACCAAACAGACTAATGCTGCGTGTATTGTCTGCTTTGCCAGCTTAAATTCGCGTCGAAGTAAACCCGTATAGGCGAGAAGAGTCAGCACTAGAAAATATGCGATTCCATTTGCTCGAGTCAAAATACCCAATCCTGTGAGTATCCCAAACAGAATAGCTGTAGGTAGTTTTCTATCACCTCGATACACTTTTATCGAAATAAGTGTCGCAAGAAGCAGCAGGAACAAGAAAAGTCCTTCTGTCATTATGGCGTGCGCGTTCAGGATGTAGACAGGGTTTACGGCAATAAACCCAGCCAGTCCCAGAGCTACAGCACGAGAACGAAACTCTCTTCCCAGCAAGTAAGCCAATGGAATGCATAATAAGTCCACGAGAACTTGTGCAGCCAGGATGTTGTCCGACATGTAGCCGGCGACATACGACGACACTGCTAAGAACAACGGATATCCAGGCATACGCCAGTCCCCCAAACGCGAAAAATCGAGATTTTTTGCGATAGCAATCATGGATGCAAGGTAATCCGGGGAGTCATTTGTCAACAAGACTGGCATATAGCTAATGAGCCACGCTCGTATCACTACACCTACGATAAGGATTAACACAAGGCCAATAATGGTAGATCGAGTCTCAATCATCGGCATGAGTTGATGTTGGCGTTGACGCCTATCAACAACAGGTGCAGTTTCAAGAAACATATTCATTTTGTGTTTAGTCAGAAAATACCTAGGCGTTTTACGACCGCGGTCTAAACTGGGCTAGCAATAACCCTCCCCAAGACACTGCAACATGATCCGGGCTTTCCATATAAGTCACTTCACGGGTTAGTGTTCCGAGACTCGTTATGGTGTTACGTTCGTCATTCACAACCTCGTCTATTCCGCGCCGAACGGCCGGATTAAAACTATCGTGAAAGAGTATGTGGGCGCCAGGAGTTAAAAACGGAATGATGCCATTACCGTCTCGCACTACTCCTTCATAACTATGATCTCCATCCATAAGCACAAAATCAAATAGGCCTCCAGCGATTTGTCGTGCTTTCGGAAGTGCTGCCGGTGAATACTCCTCGACCAGAAACGAACGCCGTTTCAATATATTCCAATGCTCATCCGCAATATGCGGTTCTGGATCGACCAGTGTTAACGTGCCGTCTGATTCAGCTGACTTCATTGCTGCTTCAACGATCAACGCGGACCCGCCCTGAAAAGTGCCTATCTCAAGGTACCTGCGCGGCCTGACAGAATAAATAAGCGTATAGAGCAATAACCGTTCAGCGCCTGTCATCCATCCAGGCGCCCACTTAACTACATCGATCAGAGCGAGATCAATATGTGAGGTGTTCTTCGAAACATCAACCATACCGGTTTCAACAATAGTATCTTTATTGTGATTAACGCGTAAAGACTTTTTCGAGAGTTTTTTCGTAATATCGCTCAGTATCTTGCTCATAATCAGTTCGTATGAATGGTATAAATTGTTTATAGAACCTATTTCTTGTATTGACAATCATGTGTTTGGCTTATGCTATCCCGTGCGCCAAATGCATTATTATAAAGAGGAGTCAGCTTTGGGGTTCCTCCTGTTGCCAGCATCCGAACATGATGCAGCGGGCGTCACCGAAGTAGGCGCATACTGGTAAATGACGCCAAAAGAAACCCCGGCCACATTTGCAGCATGACCCTGTCCAGTGAACTCCCCAGGTGATATTCCAAGCCCAGGGGTGTGGTTACGTAGACAAAAAAGTACCCGACAGACATCAAACCAACAACAATAAATGCTGTGCGAGTGACAGCGGCTCTTTTTATCCCCCCTGATATCAAGACGATGAAAATAACCGGCAGCCAAAGGTAGTCTTTTATCAACTCACCTGCGATAGCTCCAATGATTCGCACATACCTGCCAACATTCAGAATCATTCGAAGCGTTTGCTGGCCTTGACCGCTGACCAGGTCATTCGGCGGCGCGAAAACGACTTTGAAATACATGACAAGCGCCAAAACTGGAAGAACCCCTGCTCCAAATAACAGCGCCTGACAAGCAATAGTCTTCAATGGTTGTCTTCGAAGCAATGACAGCACCAGTGACACTGCCACGACGACTATCAAAAGGAGCCCCTCGTTTTTTGTCCAGGCAGCAAGCCCTGAAAACGCGCCAGCCATCGTCAATGCCAGACTGTTCCCTGTGCGTTCTGAAATCGTTATCAGAGTAAGTGCGGCCAGGCTATAGTAAGCAACCGGCACATCGGCTGTCTGATAAACGCCTTGCAGTAAAAACAACGTTGTTGAGATGAGAACTGCGCCGGCCGCGAAACCGTGCAATACCCCGCGAAATGCCATTACGGCGAACGCCAATAAACCAACTGTGGCGCAGGTAAAAGTCACGGCAACGATTGCGGGAACGTACTGGGTATCGGTTCCCACATATACCCAGCCGCGCATAACGGTTAATGGCAGAAGCAACGGATAATCCGTATGCGGCATGACTGGATTGAATGCATTGGCCCATGATGCTCCACTGAGAAATAGAAAACGGGCGCGCATGTTCCAGATAGCCCAGGCATCAAACCCGCCGTGAGGAAAAACAAGCACCATGTGCGCGACCAATACCATTGCCACTATCGCTACCATACCAAAGCCAAAGCAGGCGATCTTCTGAGTTAAAGTGGCGCTCTTGAATGCTTGCAGCGCATCGAATCGTCGTAACGTGTCAGCGCTCTTTCTTTGCCGTAAGGACAAGTAGAGTAGCAAAACAGTAAACCCGATGCAGAGCAGCACTTCAGAGATGACATATCCAGTGCTGACACTGCGAACAACAATCAGCCACAAAAAGAGGTATAGGGATGACAGTCCAAATCCCAACCCGACAGCAAGGCACGCGCTTATTGCATATAGAACAATTCCAGGCGTGTTTTGCAACGCTTGCTCTACAATATGTTTAGTTAAGAAAAAAGACGGGATGAAAGGCAGACTAATAAACAGGATGATGAGTAGATAGGGCAATAACATGATCCGCTGTTATGCAGCACTATTGCGAATCACCGGCATTATGGAACAGAATAACGCCATCGCCATAATCCTGGTTGACATCAAGATGCATCCTTGAAGTCACTACGCTGACGTCCACGGGCGGGTTAAAGTCCCCTATTACCCACTCATATTTGATTTTTGTCCCCGACACTACTTCAGACACTAGAAGCGGGGCCAGAGAATACTGTGTCTGGTACAGTCCGCCGCTCTTATCGATAAGATTAAGTGTTCTATTGTTCATATACGCAACATGGCCGTTAACCGGTAATGCTTTCTTGATCTTCTCGAATCTCTTGTCAACATTAGTGCTCAAGTTTCTTCTATTGACCATGTCACTGAGCATTACGCCAAAATCTGATTTGAGATAAGGGGATTGATATGCGTTGACCAGCAGTGAAATCAGCGCTACGGCAATAAAAACCAATCCCTTGAAGAGACTGTGTTTCAGGATGAGCACGCGAAGGCGATAAAACGCCTTTGTGTAACCTTTTCGGCGTAAGTCTGGCAAATGCAAAGAAATTCACCTTGTAACGAAACCTGGCGCGTGATGGGATTTTTCCAAGACGTTAAGTGCGCTCCGACAAAACTTGTTTGAGCACACTTTGGAATGTCTCACGTGAGCACTCACGCTTGATGCGATTGAGCGCATTCAACCGCAGCCTTTCCCATAACCCCTGATCAGAATATAACCTCGCGCATTGAGATGCGAAACCCGCCGGATCATCACTGACGAGTACTTCAACATCATGTTGCCAGCCAACTTCAGTCGCGAGCAACTGGGTGCATACGATTGGTATCCCATGCGCAGCGGCATGATGGACCTTCATGGGAATCCCTGCTGCATAACGAGTGGGTGCAACGAAGATGCGCGCATGATCATAATATGGGGTCAAATCATCTACCCGTCCCGTGACGCGAACGCCGATGGCGTTCAATTGCCGTATTCTTGCAGAACCATTGCTCCCTACTATTGTAACCGTGATATCGGCGTTCAACTGCTGGCGTATTCGCGGTAATATCTCGTTGACAAACCAGCACACTGCGTCTGTGTTAGGCGCGGCGTCATCATCCATGGCTCCCACAAAAAGGAATCCGCTGCGCTGTGCAAAACCAGCCGGTGTAGGCTCAGGGTCAATCGAGTGACCAACTATGTATACTTTGGTGTAACCCGCCGCAGTAAAATGCGCTCGTTCACCCTCCGAGACGCATAGAACAGCATCCATGTCCAATGCGAGGTCAGTCTCAACTTTTATGGCGGCATTCAGGGCCACAGCGTCCACGTTTATGCCTTGCAAGCGTCGTTTTGCCGCTTCGCGGGTGGCGTAGACAGCTTCCGCGTCAAAAATGATCCTGGTGTGCGCAAACCAATCACGATGCCGGGCAATAATCGGTTGCAGAACCAGCGCGTTATGAGGCCGGCTCACCACAATTATGTCGTAATACCCAATGCGCGTCTCAAGAAAGCGCTCCAGGTTCTTCACACCATGGTTGGTCATGACCTCAACTGTATGCGGTATTTCCTGGTATACCATGTCCCAGGATTCCGTCGGTATCACCAGCGGGTATAACGTCACCTGGAAACCGGCCTCAACGAATGTCAAGAGTAGTTCTCGCGCGCGCGGAAATCCAGAACCGCTGGACTGATGTGGCACTCGGTCGTCGATAAACAGGATGCGTCTGCGCCGATCATCCACAGGCGTCCGCGCAAACAACACCAAGGCAGGATTTGTTGGCGCATAGTGCTGTTTTAGCCGCTCCGCATGCTTCTGAACCAGCTTTACTCGATTACGCTCCTGCAACTGAACAGCATTGCTTTTCGGCGATCCCTGATAGGACGCCGTTTCGTAATGCAGAATCGTTGCGTTGGGCTCATAGACCACGCGCCTGCCTATCGCCCAGATGGCTAGACAGTAATCGCTGTCCTCATAATATGCTGGCGCATAGCGTTCATCGAAGCCGCCGACCTGATTGAATAGATCAAGAGGCGTCAACAGAAAGGCGCCCGAACAGTAATCGACCTCACGCGTGAACATATAAGGCGGCGCATCGGGTCTGTCCCCACGGCCATAGCCCCGACAACTCCCATCGCTCCACACAATACTGCCTGCTTCCTGTAAAGCGCCATCCAGCTGGATGATGCGTGCGCCTACGGCGCCGATATCCGCGTTGGGCGCTGAGGTCATTGTCCTAAGCGCCGCATCAATTGCGCCAGGGAATAATTGCGCATCGTTATTCAGGAACAGGATGAATTTTCCCTTTGCCAATCTGGCTGCCCGATTGCAACTGCGCAGAAAATGCAGATTCTCGATATTATGGACAATGGTTGCGCCACTGATACGGTTGAGTAATGCGCGCGTGTCATCAGTGGACGCGTCGTCAACAATGATGATCTCGTATGGTTGCGTGGCGGCGGCCTGTATCGAGCGGAGACACTGCAAAGTCAATTCTGCCCTGTTATAAATCGGGATGATGATCGACGTTACCGGAGAATCAAATTGCGGGAACGCCATCATCTGCCCAGATGACATAAAACCGGTCAACACATCCTGGCACAACTGCGTCACTAGCTCTTTGGTCTGCCTGCCCGAAGTAGCGAGCATCTCTTTACCGACATCGAAAGGGGACTGCCAGTCGATGGGCTGCGCAGGTTCCGCGAGTGCCGGGATTGAGCGAATTTGCGGCCTTGACACCTTCGCTGTTGAAGGATGCCGCAAGAGATTCTTGAGCCGGATATGCGCGCCAATGATCGCACGCATCAATCGGCCATTGAGAAGCCCCTCAATGATCCTGTTTTGGTATGCCGCATACTGAGTCAACACTGCAACATGCTCATCGACCTGGGCAAGACGGGCTCTCAACAGATTTCCGCGCTCCGCCTGCTCAGTCAGTAGAAGATTTGCGGCGGTATATTGCTGCTCCAGTTGCGTGATCTGCGCATGGAGGGCCGCCATCGCCGCAGATTGCGCCTGCTCCTGTGTTTGAGTGTGATCCTTCTGCCATGTCTGCATCTGGCGCACACTACGCACTGCCGGTCGCGCAGAGTCCGCAACAGTTGAGGCGACAATCCCGGCATAGGTTTCATACCATTCGCCAGCATGTTCAGAAAGAAGCCATTTTCCCTTGATGGTTGCCTGTGCCGCAATACCCATCCTTGACCTCAGAATGGGATTATCGATCAGGTCTCGAAGATACGACTCCCACTCGTCGAGGTCGCGTGCGAGGTACCCATTCTCCCCGTGTAATACTGTTTCATTGAAAGGAGTGAGAGCGCTGTAAACGCCTGGTAGACCAAGCGCGCCGTACTCCAGGAATTTGATAGCGCTCTTGCATCGGTTAAAGGCGGAGTCTTTGAGCGGGGCAATCGCGATGTCGGGCTTGTTTTGATCAAAAAGCGTTGCGAACCGTCGATAGTCGCCGCTATCCAATGGCGTCCACTCCACTGGACATGGATATGCCAGATATGTTATTGAGCCTGGTGGTTTCATGCCTAGAAACCTTAAGCAAATGTGGTCGCCATAACACTTGGCCAGGCGGCGCAGCACAGGAGCCACGAAGTCAATATCTGGCTGATGGCTCTCCCCGCCCATGAAGCCGATTACTACCTGCTGTTGATTAGAACTGGTCGGTGCGCGCAGTTGCCAGACGTGGTTGTTGAGGTAGTTCTGCAACAACCAGGTATTGGGGTTAAAAGACTGATAGTAAGACCTGAGTGGCTCCGTGCTTACCGTTACCGCATCCGCCTCAACGACAGCGCGCAACATGCCTGCCAGCGAATGGTCATAATATCCTGTGATCCGATCTGGATGATCAGCAGGCAACTCGAAAATCAAATCATCGATGTCGAATATGACGCGCTTGCCTTGGGCGCGTGCCAGTTCCATCACTTGTTCGTAAGCCTCGGTGTAGCGCGGGAAATCGCGATGGATCACAACGACATCTGCGAGCAAGATGCGTTCAGGATAGCTATGCGCGTCGTCATTTCCTTCGATGAACAGCATGCCGCAAGCGCGCAACGGTCCCACAAGCCGTAGAATGGACAGGGCGCAAGTCCAGTTATTGGCTGAGAAGCCTATCACTGTTCGTGGGGCTTTGTCCTGACGAAGCACGTCCATCACTTCGCACCCTTTATCGGGTTTGGCAAACCAGTCACTGCCTGTTTTGGCTCGGGTGACGCACCCTCCGCCTGAACACGCCATTTTCCCTCAAGGGCGATGAGGCCGTATCGCTCACTGGTCCCGCCGGGGACAACCGTAAAGCGCCCGCCGTGATACCAGTAATCGTAGCGATGCGTGTCTTCCCAGTCGTAAATGGAAGTGTCAACCAGATAATCGCCTGGCAGGAGTGGCAGATGTTCAATGCGATAGTCAACGTACCCACGTCCTCGAATCTCGGGAATCTCCAGGCTGCCGAACTTGCTGTTTGGTCCGGCCAGATGTGCGCCCGAAGCCGCGTGATGCAACGCCATCCCGAACATCGGGCGTTCGACGGGTTCCTTTGCCTCATAATGAATCCGTGCGATCAGCGGTTCATTTGTCAGAAAGACGTGGCGCGGGAGCATCTCTTCGCCAAGGAACTCTATGTCCGTGACGTATGCCTCACCGCTGCCCAGCCGGTTCTCCGCCCATGATTCATTCTGTTCGTTTTTTGCGCTTTGCTCCAATACGTATCTGAAGTAGCTGTCGGTCACCTTTGATGCCGCGCCGTCAAGCTTCACCACGCCATGATCCAGCCAGACTGCGCGCGAGCACAACCGCCAGATGGCATCGATGTCGTGTGAGACCAGCAAGATGGTGACGCCTTTCTTGCGCATGTTGAGCATGCGTTCGTTGCATTTCTGTTGGAAACTCTGGTCGCCAACCGACAGCACTTCGTCTATCAACAAAATGTGCGGGTCCAGATATACCGACACGGAAAATCCAAGCCGCGCATACATGCCGCTGGAGTAGTTCCGCACCGGCACATCAATAAACTCCTGCAACTCGGCAAAGTCGATGATGGCGTCCACCCGGTAGTCAATCTCCTTGCGTGACAGCCCCATCACTGTGCCGTTTAAGAAGATGTTGTCGCGCCCGCTCAATTCAGGATGAAATCCTGCGCCGAGTTCAAGAAGCGCCGTGACGCGCCCATTGATTTTTATGTTGCCCGATGTTGGCGACAGAATGCGGCTGATCAGCTTAAGCGTGGTGCTCTTGCCCGATCCGTTGGACCCGATGAGACCGAGTGTCTCGCCTTTATGAACCTCAAAACTGACATCCTTCAGCGCCCAGAATTCCTGCGCCTTGCGGTTTTTACGCCGCTGCGCCATAGTGATGAACAAATCCTGGAACGCGCGAGGTTTGTCGCGTTCCAGCCTGAAGTATTTTGATACGTGTGAAAACTCAATCGCTGTCGTCATTCTTTCCCTGCAACACCTGATAGTTCGGCTTATACCGTCGCGTGGCTGCCTGGCTCGACGATGCTCACATATTCAGCCAGAGCCTCATGCCAGTCGCGCAGCCGGTCAATGCCGAGGTTGCGCAGGGCGCGGTTCTCCAGCACAGAGTAGGCAGGTCGCCGAGCAGGTGCGCCGTATTCCTCGCTCGTGATTGGAATCACCTGTGGCGACAGGCCGGCCAGCCGGAATATCTCGCGCGCAAACTCAAACCACGTGCACGCGCCGTCGCTTGTGGTGTGATAGACGCCGTATTGCCCTGTCGTGATCAGTAAAGCAATCTGCTCAGCTAGATCCTTCGTGTAGGTGGGGGTGCATACCTGGTCGGCGATGACCTTGACGGGTTTGTCGCCGCGCGCCAACTTGAGCATGATGTTGACGAAATTACCACCTTTCCCCATTGCGCCCGCTGTGCCGTACAAACCGCACGGGCGGATGATATAGTGCTTGTGCCAGGCTGACCGCACCAGCAACTCGCCGGCCAGCTTGGTCGCCCCGTATGCGCTGATAGGATTGGGTAAATCGGTCTCGACATAGGGCGTCTGCTTTTTGCCATCAAACACATAATCCGTGCTGATATGCAGCAGAGCTATATCTGCGTCGTGGCACGCTAACGCCAGTTGCTGCGCCGCAAACGCGTTGACCTGAAGCGCCACTGAGGCGTCGCGCTCGATGTCATCCACGCGGTGAAACGCGGCGGTATTGATGATCACATCCGGTTTGTGTTGCGTGATCGCCGCGCGCACGGCGGTGTTGTTACTGATGTCCAGTTCCAGCACCTGCGCCAGCCGCGCGCTGTCAGTGCCAGGCTGAATCGCGTTCACGACATCATGCTGTGCCAGGGCGCTGACCAGATCCGTGCCCAGTTGTCCATTGGCCCCGATGAGTATTATTTTCATGCCATTACGCTGCCAGTTTCTTTACAATATCGAACCACCATCTCTCACGCCGGCTGCCTGGGGGCAGTAGGCGTGTCCGCACCTGTCCGACGCGCGTCACGAACCGCCACCCTGGGCTGTTCAGAATATCACTTACCTGCGCGCTGAGCCGTCGATTTGCAGCCTGCGCATCCTTTAACTCATTCGCAATCGACTCCGCAACCTGCAATTCGGCCATGATCCGTTGCTGATCACGCTGTGCAGCCGCTATTTCGGCGCGCAACCACGCAATGCCCTGGTCGCGCTCGGTGAGTTTGGCGACATATTCTGCGATCTGCTTGTCACGCTCTGCCAACTGCACGCGCGACTCGAGTGCGAACTCGCGCGCGCCGTTGCTCTCTCTGGCCAGTTGCCACAGTCGTCGCTCATACGCTTCGACCAATCGGTAGACCGGCTGATATGCGCGGACAAAACGCATCGTCCACGGAGTAATATATGACGCGTCGTATTCGACATCACGATAAAACCCGTAACGCGCAAACAAACCGGCCCAGTATTCAGGTGGGCGGACGTTGATGTGCGTGGCTTCGCGATAGTCGTCCGGCGTCGAACTGAACAACACCTGATCGGAAAACAGGCAAAAGTTGGCTACGGCTACATCACACTCCGCTGGCGACAGATGCTCGAGCACCTCAATGCAAACGATCAGATCATATTTGCGCGGGAACGGATCGAGCACGGACCCCACTGTACAGTACGGTTTGATTTCCTCGACAACCTGCTGGATGGCGTAATCGGAGATATCGATCCCATAAGCCTCGACGCCGCAGGCGCGCAGCGTCTCGACGAGGAAACCCTTCGCGCAGCCGGCATCGAGGACCGTGGTCGGATCGATCTCGTTGTGGATATGATCCGCAATGCGGCCAAACTGGCGCAACCAGAAGTCATTGCGCACATATTCATTGCCGCAACAATGCTGGTAATAGAAGGCGTCGTAGAGCGCGGCGCTGGCGGAGGGTTCCATCATCTGATTTTAATTCTCGGTATACAGAATTGCATAAAATGGTCCAGTCCCTATTATCGCCGAATTGGAAGGGCTTGCCCCTACCGTCCCCATCGAAGAGTTGACGCATGAGGTATCATCAACGTCAAAATGGCAAATAAGATACCTGTCGCTGTTCTTGGCGCAACCGGCGCCGTCGGGCAGCGTTTCATCCAACTCCTGCAGAATCATCCGGTATTTGAGATTGCCGCGTTGACGGCTTCTGACCGCAGCGAAGGCAAACGTTATTCGGATGCGGTGCATTGGGTCATCGAAGGCGATGTCCCGGAGGCCGTGCGCGACATTGTGCTCTTGCCCACTCAGGCGAGTATCGTGGGCGCGCGCGTCGACGCGCGCATCGCGTTTAGCGCATTGCCCAACGATTCGGCGCAGATTGCCGAGCCAGAGTTCGCCGCAGCCGGCGTCACAGTGTTCTCAAACGCCTCGTTCCATCGCATGGTTAAGGATGTGCCGCTGGTCATCACCGAAGTCAATCCCACACACCTGCAACTGCTGCATCGCCAGCGCGCCATGCGTGGCTGGAGCGGCGGCATCGTGTGCAACACCAACTGCACGGTGAGCGGCCCTGCCATGTCACTGCGCCCGCTGTACGACGCGTTTGGCGTAAAACGCGTATTCGCCGTGTCGATGCAAGCCGAGAGCGGCGCCGGATATCCGGGCGTGCCCTCGCTGGATATTACCGATAATGTGCTGCCCTTCATCAAGGGCGAAGAAGATAAGATGGAAGCTGAAGCGCGTAAGCTACTCGGTATCCTGCGCGGCGACCACGTCGAAGATGCGTCGCTGGCGTTGAGCGCGCATTGCAACCGCGTGGCCGTCATTGACGGCCACATCGTCACTATGTCGGTCGAACTGGCTTCGCCAGCCACGCCGGCCGACGCCATCCGCGTGCTCAGTGAATACCGCTGCGCCGAGGTGGCTGGCCTGCACATGGCCCCCGACCAGCCTGTGGTGGTTCGGAGCGAGTCCGATCGCCCGCAGCCGCGCCGCGATCGCATGACCGGTAAAGGCATGAGCACCGTGGTGGGCCGTGTTCGCGCAGAGCCGTTGTTCGGTGAATGCGGCATCAAGTTCGTGACGCTCTCTCATAACACCATTCGCGGCGCGGCAGGCGGCAGCCTGCTCAACGCCGAGTTGGCCGCCAGGTGGAACCTGGTAAACAACTAGCATTCGAAGCGCAAGGAAAGGCACAGTCATGAAGAATATTGCCGTCATTGGTGTCGGATACGTGGGTTTGGTCACAGGGACCTGTTTCGCAGACATGGGCAACCGTGTCATCTGCGTGGATGTCAACGAGGATCGCATCGCCAACCTGCGCCAGGGCATTTTGCCGATCTACGAGCCCGGGCTGGAAGAGATGGTGCGCCGCAACGTCAACGCCGGGAGATTGTTCTTCACCACCTCCTATCAAGACGCGCTCAACGACCCGGAAGCGCGCGCCGATATGGTATTCGTCGCCGTGGGCACGCCTGAAGGTGTGGATGGCGAGGCTGACCTGCGCTATGTGCGCGCCGTTGCGGAAACGGTGGCTGAGATCGTCGATCACCCCGTGATCATCGTCAACAAGAGCACTGTGCCGGTGGGCACTGGCGACTGGGTGGCCGACATCGTCAGCCATAAACAGCCCAACGCGGTGCCTTTCAGCGTGGTGAGTAACCCCGAGTTTCTGCGCGAGGGTTCGGCCATTGCCGACTTCCTCAACCCCGACCGCATCATCCTCGGATCCCTCGACCGCAGCGCGGCTGAGGCCATTGCGCAACTGTACATCCCGTTGCGCGCGCCAATCATGGTCACCGACCTGCGCACCGCGGAGATGATCAAGTATGCCAGCAATGCGTTTCTCGCAACCAAGATTTCGTTCATCAACGAGATCGCAAACATCTGCGAGGCGCTCGGCGCCGACGTGAAGGAAGTGGCAGTCGGCATGGGCTATGACAAGCGCATCGGGCGCGCGTTCCTCGACGCGGGTCTGGGCTATGGCGGTTCGTGCTTCCCCAAAGATGTGAGCGCGTTGACGCATATGGCGAATGTGCAGGGCAAACACCCGCAGATGCTTGAAGCAGTGATGCAGATCAACGCCGACCAGCGCCGCAGCGTGATGCTGAAGGCGCGCGAACTATGCGGCGATCTTAACGGCAAGACCATTGGCATTCTGGGTCTGGCCTTTAAACCCAACACCGACGATATCCGGGATTCACCGGGCATCGATCTGGCGCGCATGTTCCAGGAGCAGGGCGCCGCTGTAAAGGCATTTGACCCAGTGGCGATGCCCAACACTGCGCGTATTCTCAAGGATGTAAAGTTGTGCGCTGATTCGTACGAAACCGTCGAGGGTTGTGATGTCGTCATCCTCGCGACCGAGTGGAATGAATTCAAGAACATCAACCTCATCCGCGTGAAGAATCTGATGAGGTTGCCGATCTTTATCGACGGGCGCAACCTGTATGACCCCGCCATGATGTACGAGCTTGGCTTTATTTACCGCGGCCTGGGCCGTGGATATGGCAAGCCTGTGGCAAATGGTCATAAGGGTCAGGCAGCGGGCGCGACGCAGGCGTGGGGCGATTGGAACGCCACCGCAAACAACAAAGGAAAGTAAAGAATGCCCAAAACCACTCCGACGCATTTGGCGGGACCGGCGCGAAAAACCGCAGCCGGACCTGCGTCGCGCAAGCTGCGCGCGCGCGTGACAAGGCTGGACGGCATCACCAAAGCGGTGCTGCCAAATGGCATGACGCTGGTGATGCGCGAGATGCACGCGGCGCCGGTCACATCCTTCTGGGTGTGGTTCCGCGTCGGCTCGCGCAATGAGCATCTCGGCATCACCGGCATCTCACACTGGGTGGAGCACATGCTCTTCAAAGGCACGCCCTCCTACACTGAGAGCGACTTGGACCGGATGATCAGCCGTGAAGGGGGCGCGCGCAACGGCATGACCTGGATCGACTGGACCACGTACTACGAGACGATGCCGTCAAACAAGATTGACCTGGCGTTGCGCATTGAGGCTGACCGCATGGCCAACTCGTTGATCGACCCGCAGGAGGTGCTGAGCGAACGCACCGTCATCATCAACGAGCGCCAGGGTTCCGAAAATAGCCCAGGTTTCCGGCTGTCGGAGGAAGTGCAGGCCGCAGCGTTTAGAGTGCACCCGTATGGGCATGAGGTGCTGGGGCACACATGCGACCTGCAAGCCATGACGCGCGCGGATCTTTACACGCACTATCGCACCTACTACGCGCCGAACAACGCCATCGCCGCCGTGGCGGGCGACTTTGATACGACCGAGATGCTGGAAAAGCTGACTAAGCTTTACGGCAAACTCAAGCCGGTGGCGGCGATTCCGGCTGTCAACGCGGTTGAGCCGCCGCAGCGCGGCGAGCGGCGCGTGACTGTGAAGGGTGAGGGCAATACCGACTACCTGTTGCTGGCTTTTCACGCGCCGCCGACAGTGCAGCGCAATCCCAAAGCGCGACCTGGGGCGCCCACCCCTGCGCACGAGGACTTCTTCCCGTTGCTGGCGCTCGACTCAGTTCTATGCGGCGCGAGCGGGTTGTCGTTCCTGGGCGGAGGCTCCAGCAATCGCAGCAGCCGCCTGAGCAAGGCGCTGGTGGACAGCGGGCTGGCCGCGGACATCGGTGGAGGCGTCACCCCGACGATTGACCCATACCTCTATTCATTCTTCGCCACACCTCAGCAGGGCAAGGACATCAACGAAGTCGAGCGGGCTTTGTGGAATGAACTGGAGCGGGTGCAGCAGGACTCCGTCACGCAGGCTGAACTGGACAAGGCGATTAAGCAGACGCGCGCCCAGTTTGCCTTCGGCAGCGAGAGCGTCACCAATCAGGCCTTCTGGCTGGGCTATTGCGAGATCTTTGCCGATTACTCGTGGTTCGCCAGTTACCTCGACAAACTCAGCGCCGTCAGCATCGACGACGTGAAGCGCGTGGCCAACCGGTATCTGACGCGCGACAACGTCACTGTCGGTCATTACCGTGGACAGGCCAACGCGGAGCAATCCTAATATGTCGAAAACCAAGACACACCGGACAGCGCCACAGATATCGTTGCCCTGTTCATCCAACATCGCCCAGTTCACGCTATCGAACGGCATCCATGTATACAGTTACGAGAATTTCGCCAGCCCGGCGATTGTCATCAGCGGCTACCTGATCAACGGGGCGCGCGATGAAGCGCGCGAGAAGGCGGGGCTGGCCGGGTTCACCGCCGACTGCCTGATGCGTGGCGCCGAGCACTACACCTACGAGCAATTGTTCGAACAGACCGAGGCGATTGGCGCGAACGTCAGCGTCTCAGCCGGGGTGCATACCACCGGCTTTTATGCGAAGAGCCTGGCTGAGGACATGCCCCTGATGTTCGATATGTTGAGCGACGTCATTCGCCGCCCCACTTTCCCCGAGGCCGAACTGGAGAAAGAGCGCAATGAGTGGCTCACCAGCCTGGAGGAACGCACCAACAGCACCCGCGCGATGGCCGGCATGGCCTTCGGCGAATTGGCCTACCCCGAAGGGCATCCTTACCATTACTCCTCCGACGGCTATCCGGAGACGGCGCGCGCGATCACGCGTGATGACGTGGTGAATTTCCACCGTTCGCACTATTCACCGCGCGATATGGTGGTGTGCGTCGTCGGCGCAATTCATGCCGGCGAAGCGCGCGATCGCGCCGAAGCCGCCTTTGGCGACTGGCAGGCCGAGCGCCCCGCCCGCGTGGAGTTGCCGCCTGTTCCGAAAATCAATGGCCGCGTGAGCAGGCACATCCCCATGCAAGGCAAGAGCCAGACCAACCTGAGATGGGGGTTCCCCGGCCCGTCGCGGCTGGAACCCGACTGGACTCACAGCGTAATCATGAACAGCATCCTCGGTCAATTTGGGATGTACGGGCGGCTAGGCGAGAGCGTGCGCAAGGAGGAGGGACTGGTGTATTACATCGGCAGCAGCTTCCAGGGCGGCCCCGGGCCGGGATCGTGGCAGGTGTACGCTGGAACCAATCCGCAGACCGTCGACCGTGTGGTGGACATCTCGCTGAAAGAAGTGCGTCGCATCCAGCAGCGCAAGGTCACCGCAGAGGAGTTGTCCGACAACCAGTCGTATTACATCGGCGTGCTGCCGCTTCAAATGGAGACGAATGAGGGCATGGCCAGTCAGATCATGAATATGGCGCGCTACAACCTGGGGTTTGACTACCTGTTGCAGTACCCCGATATGATCCGAGCCATTACCGTGAACGACATTCGCGCCGCCGCACAGAAGTGGCTGGACACGGAAAACTTTGTGCTTACAAGCGCTGGGTCATGAGGAGAGAATTGGGATTGGAGATTAGAGATTGGAGATTACGGGTCAGACAATCTCGAATCTCAATTCTCTAATCTCTCTGTTAAGAATTATGCTTACATCAGGCGTCGATATCATCTTTGTTCCCCGTGTGGAACGGGCGGTGCAGCAGTTTGGCTCACGTTTTCTCGAACGCGTGTACACCCCGCTGGAGCGGTTGTATTGTCGTGAACGCGTGCCCGAGCTGGCAGTGCGCTTCGCCGCAAAGGAGGCCGTGGCAAAGGCGCTTGGCGTGGGCATGCGCATCCTCGCGCGCGACGGCATTCACTGGCATGACGCAGAGATCGTGGGTGACTTTCGCGGCAAGCCGATAGTGCGGTTGCATGGGATTGCGGCGGCGCGCGCCGACGAACTTGGACTGAAGGAATGGACGGTGTCGCTCTCGCACGAGCGCGAATACGCCGTCGCGTTTGTCGTCGCGATGTAGTTGAATCAATACTATACGCGACAGCCAGGATCGCGTATAAATTTGTCTCAGGTGGATAGTCATGGTGAAGTGGAAGAAAGGTCGTGGAAAACTAGGAGTGTTCGCGCCGCTGCTGGGGCAGTGGCAAGCAGAGTCTGATTCAGCCCAAGGGCATGTCCGCTGCACGCGAGTCCTTGATTACACACTCGACAGAACACACCTCCTGATGACCACGCGCTGGGAATTCGGCAAACGCGCCTACACCGACATAACGTACATTGGCGTGGACACTTTGGGCAACACCCGCTTCTGGTCGTTCACCTCCGATGGCAAGCAATCCACAGGTCAACTGGCAGATGTCAGCGACTTTCATGCGCAGGCAATCGGCTTCGTAGCAGACATGCCGGCTGGAACGGCGCGCCAGGCGTTCTGGCCCGATGACGAAAGAGGCTTTTTCTGGGCCGTCGAAGCACAGAATAAAAAAGGCTGGAAGCGCTTTGTGGAACACCACTACAGGGCAATCGAATAAAAACAACAAACAGCGCACGGAACCCAGTGCGCTGTTTGTATTCGTTTGTCGATGTTCAAAATGCGGACTTCACCCTCTGTTCGGACATTTTCCGTCCTTTCATCCATGCGCCGGAACCATAGCGATAGACGCTAGCGGCCAGAGCATACAGCACCGTCATCCCTGCGATGATTGCAACATTCTTGCCGACCACCGACAGGCTCATCGCATCAATCCCGCCACTGCTTTCATGACTCGCCCCGCCGCCTTGCGGGGGCCAGCGCGTCCTGCATTTGCGGAGACGCCTGCCCCGCCTGAAAACCGCCATGCCCCTGCCCTGAACCAACCAGCGAGGTCGCCAGACTTGTCTGCGCAACCAGAACGGTTGCGCCCACCACACCAAGCGCCACATGCGCCCCAACCACAAAACAACCGCGTCTGCAGACAGCGAGCGCAATTGCTTCCAAGTGCTGCCGCACGCTGTTTGTATTCCCAGCAACGTCAACGCAGATTCGGAAATCATTGCCACTCGTGGATTGCAATCCTGCTCAATCGCGGCACCGTGGCGACGAGAAAGGCCACAAAGCAAGTTCGGTTGGATTTAGGCTCGCCTAGCGATATCAGTCTGTCATGTGCGTCTCATTTAGGGTATAGTAATCATCTGGTTGTAGCGTTTGTAGTGTTACTACGGAGTGTCATATGCCGCCGAATCTTGCTGACCGATTGACCGCTGCCCGCCGCCGCCGGTTTGTCGGGCGTGTATCAGAACGCGCGCTACTCGAATCCGCCCTCAGCGCCGCTGAATTGCCGTTCTACATCCTGCATGTGTATGGGCCTGGCGGCGTGGGTAAGACATCGCTGCTGAAGGAGTTTCTGGCGATAGCGCAGGCAGCGCATACGCCTGCGATCTATCTGGACGCGCGCAACATAGAAGCAACACCGAATGGTTTTGAGGACGCGTTGCGCCTGGCAATGGGGTTGCCGGCGCAGACCTCACCGGTCGAGGCGCTCAAGGCGCAGACCGGGCGGTACGTCATCCTGATCGACACCTTTGATTCGCTCGATTCCCTCGATGGCTGGTTGCGCGACATGTTCCTTCCACAACTGCCGGAGACTATTCTATTCGTGCTGGCCGGGCGTAACCCGCCCTCGTCCGGCTGGCGCGCCGACCCTGGCTGGCAAATGTTGATCCGCACGGTTGCGCTGCGCAATCTCAGTCCCGACGAAGGGCGGGCGTATCTGCGCGAGCGCAATGTGCCGCTGGATCAGCACGCCGAGACGCTTGAGTTTACGCACGGGCATCCGCTGGCGCTCTCGCTCGTGGCTGACACGTTTGCCCAGCGCGGCGACATGCGCTTCGAGCCGCAATCGGCGCCCGATATGATCAAAACGCTGCTGGAACAGTTCGTGCAGAAGGCGCCTGGCCCAGCTCATCGCGCCGCGCTCGAAGCCTGCGCCCTGGCACGAGTGATGACCGAGACGTTGCTATCGCAGGCGCTCAACATTCCTGATGTGCACGAGTTATTCGAATGGTTGCGTGGTTTGTCATTTATCGAGTCAGGGCCGATCGGCCTCTTCCCGCACGACCTCGCGCGCGAGGCGCTGATCGTCGATGTGCGATGGCGCAACCCGGAGTGGTATGCCGAATTGCACAAGCGCATCCGCAACTATTATGGGACGCGGCTTCAGCAAACGCGCGGCAACGAGCAACAGGCGCTTTTGATCGACTACATCTTCCTGCACCGCGACAACCCCGTCGTGCGGCCGTTCGTCGTCCAACTGCAATCGCAGCGCCACGAGAGGTCCGGCATTGTCACGGACGTGATGCGCGACGGCGACCAGCCTGAGATCGTGGAGATGGTTGCCCGGAACGAGGGTATTCGCGCGGCTGAACTGGCTGAATACTGGTTAACGCGGCAGCGTCGCGAACATGTCGTGATATTCCGCGACGCGCAGGGCATGCCGGTCGGGTTTCTGCTGCTGTTGCAATTGCATCATGCCAGCCCGTCCGATATTCAGAACGACCCGGGCGCGCGCGCGGCATGGAACCACTTGCACAACTATGCCCCGCTGCGCTCCGGCGAGGGCGCCACGTTATTCCGTTTCTGGATGGCGAAGGACAGCTACCAGGATGTTGGCCCGATTCAGAGTTTGATTTTCGTCAACATGGTGCGCCACTACGTCACCATGCCCGGCCTGGCATTTACCTTCCTGCCGATCATCCAGCCCGATAAGTGGGCGGCTATGTTCGGTTACGCCGACCTGGCGCGACTCCGCCACGCCGACTTCGAGGTGGAGGGGCGCAAGTTCGGGATGTACGGCCATGACTGGCGTATCACGCCGCCACTGGCATGGTTGTCGATGCTGGCCGAGCGCGAAGTAGCCAGCACCGAGGCGGACAGTCTGGCGCCAAAACCGAATGTGTCGCTGGTCGCGCTCAGCCAGGAGGAGTTCGCTCAGGCAACCCGCGACGCCTTGCATGATATGACGCGTCCTGCAGCGCTTCGTCGCAACCCATTGTTGCGCTCACGCATGATTATGGAACAGGCCGGTTCTGGCGCCAGTGAGACTGAGCGGGCTGAGGTGCTACACGCAACTCTGAAGAAGACCATCGAGTCGCTGCAAACCTCGCCACGCGAGAACAAACTCTACCGCGCGCTGTATCACACCTATCTGCAACCTGCCATAACACAGGAGCAGGCTGCCGAGATTCTGGACCTGCCCTTCAGCACTTTCCGCCGCCACCTGCAATCGGGTGTGGCACGGGCGACCGAGTTGATGTGGGAGAAAGAGCTGGGTGAGGCAGACAGAGTGGAGAGCAGAGACTAGAGATTATGGGGCGGGCTGATCGTTGGTCTCCACGTTGAGGGGCGTGTTAGCGCGCGTGGACTGCAAGGTAAACTCCTCGCCGTAGATAATCTCGACTCCGCCAAGCGACAGGATATCGCCGGCTTCGAGCGTGCACTGCTGGATTGGGTACCCATTCAGCTTGGTGCCGCCGGTGCTGTTCCGGTCGCGATACAGGAACTTTGAAGTTTCGTGCTGCCAGCGCAACTCAGCATGATAGCGTGACACGCGCCGATCATCCGCGACAATATCGTTATCGCGCGAGCGGCCAATCTGCACTACCTCGCTGGTGAGCGCGATCTGCCGCCGCCCATCCACGATCAGGAAAGGTTTGCGCGGGAACGACATAGCATGTTCTCCCGCAGCTGGAAACGCCGAAGTGGAAATGGCGGGCAGGTCGGGCGGAATCCAGCGCGCGATTACCCGAATTTCATGCGCGGGCAGGTCGACGATGCCTTGCAGCAGCACGCGCGGCGGCATGTCCATGCGCAACCCCATCTGCACGATCATCTGGCGCACGTTTTCGGCCAGTTGATCGGCGAAGTCGGGCTGGTGGTATTCAAGCGGCGCCAGATCCTGCTCGCTCAACGTTACCCAGAAATGGTTGGGCGCAATCGCCTCACCATCGGCGCCGGCGGCATGCGCATCCTCAATGGCGCGCACCACGGCATGCAGGACATCTTCGGGGCGCAGGCGTTCGCGCAGAATGCGCGCGAGCGAGTTCTCGATCAAACGCTGGGCCAAGTCTTCAAATCGATTCATGTCGGCTAACGCGATTTTACACCGTCCTAAGGATACAAGGCCATGAACCCCATTCCCCTGCGAAGGTTATCGCCACGACACGTCAACGGCAAGACGATCCTTCGCAGGGGTCTGGTGTATCGATTATGATTGTCTTATGCGTGTGAATCAAGAAGCAGTCGCGCGGCCAAAGGGAATCACGACCATCGCGCGCGGCTTGCTGCGCTCAATGCGCCCAAAGCAGTGGACGAAAAACGGCTTCGTCTTTGCCGCGCTGCTCTTCGATGGCAAACTGTTTCAGTGGGGCCCGGTCATCAGTTCGTTGATCGGGTTTGCCGTGTTCTGCTTGCTGTCCAGCGCCGTCTATCTGATCAACGATTCCGTCGATGCGCCGGCTGACCGTCTGCATCCTACCAAGCGCAACCGCCCGATCGCTCGTGGCGACGTGCCTATTCCAGTCGCAGTGAGTTGGGCCGCTTTGCTTGCGATTGCATCGCTGGCTGTTGCGTTTGCCATGAACCCGGGCTTCGGGATCATCGGGTTGTTGTACTTCAGTTCTACCGTCCTCTACACATTTGTCCTGAAGCACATTGTCATCATCGATGTGCTGGTGCTGGCGCTCGGCTTTGTGTTGCGCGTCGGCGCCGGCGCAGTGCTGGTCGCTGCCATCCGTTTCTCGCCGTGGATGTATGTGTGCATGATGATGCTGGCGCTTCTACTCGGCTTTGGCAAGCGCCGGCAGGAACTGGTGGAACTTGATGGCAACGCCGGCACGCGCGCTATCCTGAGCGAATACAGCGTGCCGTTGCTCGATCAGATCATCTCGATCATCACTGGCGCAACACTGGTCGCGTATGCGTTCTACACGTTCTCCGCGCCGCAGCTGCCGGCCAATCACAGCATGATGCTGACGATTCCGTTTGTCATTTATGGCATTTTCCGCTATCTCTACCTCGTGCATGTGAAAGGAGCTGGCGGCGCGCCCGACGAAATCCTGCTGAGCGATCGCCCGTTGCAGATCACCATCGTGCTCTGGGGGCTGGCCGCCGTGGTTGTGTTGTACATTTTGCCGCAAGGATAGCGCATGGCAGACGCCGTCACGCGCACTGCGTGCGCCAAAATCATCCTGTGTGGTGAGCATGCCGTGGTGTATGGCCGCCCTGCGATTGCACTGCCGCTGTCGCACCTGCGCGCGCGCGCAACCGTCGCAGCCGGGACGGGCGCCTTTCGCATCAACGCGCCCGATATTCGCGCCGACTTTGACATCGTCAGCGACCCCACACGTCCGTTGTCGGTGCTTAGCCGCCTGACCTTTGAGGCGCTCGGCCAGTCGCCAGCCGCCGCAATCCTCACGATCATGTCGGACATCCCACCTGCATCGCACCTCGGCAGCAGCGCCTCAGTGGCGGTTGCATGTGCGCGCGCGATTGCCGCCTACTGCGGGCGTGAGTTGTTGGCAGACGAAGCCAGCCGTCTGGCGTTTGAGGTCGAGAAGATCTACCATGGCTCGCCCAGCGGGATCGACAACACCGCGGTGGCGTATGAGCAGCCGGTGTGGTTTGCGCGTGGGCGGCCCGACGCTGGCGCGATCATTATCTCGATCCCACAATCACCCCACCTCGTCATTGCAGACACCGGTGTGGCAGTGCCCACGCGTGTGCCGGTCGGGGATGTGCGCAAGGGCTGGGAAGCTGACCCTGCGCGCTTCGAGCGGCTATTCGATCAGGTTGCTGACGCAGTTACCGCGGCGCGCAATGCGTTGTTAACGAGTGACTGGCCAGCGCTCGGCGCCCAGATGAACACCAACCACGCACTCTTACAGCAACTGGGCGTGTCGTCGCCCGAACTCGACGCCTTGTGTGATACGGCGCGCAGGGCCGGCGCGCTCGGCGCCAAGCTATCAGGCGGCGGACGCGGTGGGAATATGATCGCGCTCGCGCCCGATGCCCAGAGCGCAGACCAATTGCGAATCGCGCTGCGGGCATCCGGCGCGGCGCGCGTGATGTAGTCTTGATAACCGGATACGACAAATGGCAAATTCATCCAATCTCGAATCTCCAATCTTCGCCTACCAATCCCCCTTCACCACGCGTTATGCCAGCTCGGCCATGCGCGAGATATGGAGCGAGCGCACCAAGCGCCTGTTGTGGCGGCGCATCTGGGTGGCGCTGGCCGAGGTGCAATGCGATATGGGCATCGTTAACGCGGAACAGGTCGCTGATCTGCGCGCGCGCACCGAAGACGTGACCGAAGCCAGTATCGCGCGCGCGATGGAGATCGAGCACGACATCCAGCATGACCTGATGGCCGAGGTGCGCGCCTACGCGGAGCAATGCCC
>CAIXPS010000184.1 GCA_903921365.1 uncultured bacterium
CTCAGCCTGCAGGAAGTGATCGTGCCGGTGCTCAAAATCCACATCGCCCGCGCCGACGACACCGAGCAGGTGGATGTGGACCTGCTGCGTGTGCCGGACAAGATCACGACCGGTACCGTCACGCTATCGCTATATCAGGATCGCCCGGTGGCCGACAAGGTGCTGCCACGCACGTTGCGGGTCGGCATCTGGGCGCCGGATGGATCGGCGCTGTCCGAGGTGCGCACGGTGGTCTTTGACTCGGCAGATACCGAGCCGCGCCAGCGCGAGAAGACGGTGCTGTTGACGATGTCCCGCGCCGCCGACGCCTACAACAACAAAGACGTTGAAATCCGGCTGGAAGAGACCCTGAGCGGGACGGCGCAAACCACAATCTACAAGCGTCGCAAGGTAAGACTGCGTAAACCGATAGAGAGTGACTTCGATGACTAACCCCGAACCCGATACCGATGTCAACCCGATAGCGGCGCTGCTGGCCATCCCGGCGTCGTTGAGCGCACTCGACCGCAAGATCGTCGAGAACTTCCCCGGCCTCGTCGTCCGCAAAGACCTGACCAAGGGGTTGAAGCAGAACGCCGTCGTGCCAACCTACGTGCTGGAGTACCTGCTGGGGCAGCACTGCGCCACCGACGACCCTGAGGCGCTCAAGGCCGGGCTGGAGTCGGTGCAGCGCATCCTGGCAAAGCACTACGTCCATCGCAACCAGTCCGAACTGGTCAAATCGACCATCAAGGAGAAAGGCCGCCACAAGATCATCGACAAGCTGACGGTGGAGTTGAACGACAAAGGCGGGTTCTACGAGGCTGAGTTCACCAACCTGGGGCTGCGCAAGGTGCCGGTGCTGGATGACTTCGTGCGCCGCCATCCTAAGCTGCTGGTGGGCGGCATCTGGTGCATCTGCGACGTGTCCTACGCGCTTCAGGACGACGCCAAGGCCAGCCCATGGTCCATCGACACGCTCAAGCCCATCCAGGTGTCGCACGCCGACTACGACGAGTTCATCAAGGCGCGCGCCAGCTTCAGCACCGAGGAATGGATGGCGCTGTTGATGCAAAGCATCGGATTCAACCCCGACATGTTTACCCGGCGCGGCATCTTATTACAACTGATCCGCCTCGTGCCGTATTGCGAGCGCAACTACAACATGATCGAGCTTGGGCCGAAGGGCACCGGCAAGTCGCACATCTACTCCGAGTTCTCGCCGCACGGTATGTTGATCTCAGGTTCCGAGGTGACGACGCCCAAACTCTTCGTCAGCAACGCCACCGGGCGCATCGGCCTGGTCGGCTACTGGGACTGCGTGTGCTTCGACGAGTTCGCCGGCAAGGACAAGCGGGTGGACAAGGCGCTGGTGGACATCATGAAGAACTATATGGCCAACCGCACCTTCTCACGCGGCATCGAGCAACTCAGCGCCGAGGCGTCGATGGTGTTCATGGGCAACACCAAGCGCTCGGTGGCGTACATGCTCAAGCACTCGCACTTCTACGAGCAACTGCCGGACAAGTACATCGACTCGGCCTTCCTGGATCGCCTGCACGCTTTCAATCCGGGCTGGGAAGTCGCGCCGATCCGCAACGAACTATTTAGTGATGGCTACGGCTTCATCGTGGACTACATCGCCGAAATCCTCAAGACGCAGCGCAACGAGGACTACACAGGCGGCTACAAGCAGCACTTCGAACTGGTCTCAGAACTCTCCACGCGCGACCAGACCGGGATTGAGAAGACCTTCTCCGGCCTGATGAAGATCCTGTATCCGCATGGCCGCGCTACACCGAGTGAGATCGAGGAACTGCTAGCCTTTGCGATGGAAGCGCGGCGGCGCGTGCGTGAGCACCTGCTGCGAATCGACGACACCTTCAAGCGCCACGACTTCATCTACCGGCGTATCAGCGACGGCGAGCGCATCACGATACTCACCGCCGAGGAGTTGCAGTATCCCGCCTTCGCAGCGCCACGATTCATCCCGCCTGCGAGCGATGGCGCGAAGGATGAGGCTGATCCCGACGCAGAATCCAAAGTGGACTTCCCCGATGAAGTCGTGCCGGTGAAGCTGCAAGAGGTCAAACCTGCTGGCCCGATTGAAGGGCATGTCGTCGTGCCAGAGAACACCAAAGGCTGGAGCTACGAGCGGTTGTTCGCCGCCCACCTGAAGGGCGCGAGCAGCATCGAGATTCGCGACCCGTACATCCGGCTGTTCTATCAGACCCGCAACCTGATGGAGTTCCTGCAAATGGTGCATGGGCTCGCGCCGGAGGGCGACGAAGTGGCGGTGCATCTGGTGACCCAGTCGGAGTTTGACCCCGCGTCACGCCAGGCCGAGAACCTGGATGCGATGGTAGCGGCGTTCACTGGATCGAAGGTGGCATTCACCTACGAGTTTGACGACAGCCCCAACTTCCACGCCCGCAGCATCACGACCGATACCGGGTGGAAGATCACGCTGGATCGCGGGCTGGATCTGTTCCAGCGGTATGAGAGCGGCGCGTTTTCGCTGGAGCAAGGGATGCAGGAGGCGCGGCTGACGCGAGGGACGGAAGTGACGTTTATAAGGAACCCAACTGACAATCAGTGAGTCTTTGTTGAGAGAATATCTTAGTATGACTGGAGAAATGACGCATTATGGAAATTACTATCGACATCAGCAATACGCCACAGGGCATCGACACCAAATCGTGTTTTAACTATCTGTGGTTGCGGTATGTTCGCGGTTTCAAGCCCTGGAAGCATTGTCTCGAATCGTTAGTCGGCGATAACGACACTTACTTTGACCGAAATATGCTATTACCAGCAAAATACGTATTAAATCCGCAACGGCCGTACAACCATATCTATCTGTGTGGTGAACTCAAGAACGAACCTGGCCTACATCTTGCTATGTTGCCTCAAGAAGGCGCGGTGATCGAGTACAAGATGCAGAACGGTATGGTGATTAGAGTATCGAACGCACGGCAATTACCAATCACGAAGCTACCTGAGGGTTATATGGGGATGCCATGGGACTTCGTCTCGTGCTGCAACTGGCAGTTTGGAATTCAGTACTACGGCACCGGTGGTTGGGAACCTAAACCCGTACAATAACACTACCCGCTGTGGCACACTCAGCTCCTCCGCCAGCGAGATCATACTGTAGGGCTTGTTTCGGTGAGAAGGCCTGTGGCAATTGATGCATCTCACGGAGCAATACATGTAACAAGGGATCCGGATGCGCGTGTGTGATGGCTGATAAAAAACGGTGGATTGCTGATGCTGCTGGATATTCTTCGTCGCCAAGGTGCTACTCATCAACTTCGTCGCATTATCGACAACGATTGCGTTTGGCATGACGAATGTTGCGACATCAAACTTGCGTTGGATGTGTTGAAACTCGATCCCGCCGATCCCAATGTCGATCACCCACTGGCAGACGTATACAGGGTGCTGGATATAGGCGCTAAGACGAATGAGATGGGTATCTGAGCGTAGAGCACATACATTGCCAGGAACTATGGTTATTGTGTAGTAGTCAGCATTATTCAAAATCGGAGGAGATATGTATCTTGATATAGTCCTTATCGATTATCTGAGTCCAAACGGAATTCTCACCACATACCGCATAAAACCTAAAGCCGATGAGGAAAAGGTTGTGGTTGATCGCCTGGGTGATATTGATACAGAATTTAAAAGTCCTGATTCAATCGATATCGGAGCTACACGTATTTACAACTATGCCAACGACTCAATACGTATTCAACAAGCAAGGTTAAGAGGATTTCAGGTGAACGTTGCAGAAAATGCTATGTCTTTCTCGCTTGAACACATGGGTGTCCCTGTAGGCTCGAAAAGCCAAGCCCATATTGGCTACTATAACTTTGTGTTGTCTCCAGCATATCGGTTCCTTGATCTTCATATCGTTGACCCCTATGATCGTAAAACTGAGGATTATCTACGAAAGAAGCATTTTCGTTATGAAACTCTATGGGACACAAGTTGCAATATGTCACTTGCCACAATGGAGCTTTCCAGTAGTAGAGGCACTTTCTCATTCCAACTTTATGGCAAAGCCCAAATATATAAGAGTGGTCAAAACTCAGACTACTTAAAATGTACTGAAATCACTCGTGGTGTTTCTGAGCTGATAGATTATCCCATCTCGTCTGAGAGTCGTCAGACTATCACCGACGACATTATGAAAAAGTCAGAATGGCTGGAGCTTAAACCCAACATCGCAGGGATAGGTATTAATCTTAATGCTATTATTCGCGATGGAATAAAAGCCTTTCAGCAGAAGCGAAAAAGAAGGAAATCGTAGCCACGCACATTAAATGATGAATACCGCACTGATCAACCAGCACAAATGAAATATAGCAACTGAGTACTGAGGACAAGCGGATGCAGGTGATTGTGCTGATTTAACATCCAATGCATAATCTACCTTATAGAACTGTGTTTACGCTAGTTCATAAGTCTACTCGGGCTATGCGTCATTGACATGACCTTGCATGCCCTCGATCCAGCCGGCGAGGATAGCGACATTCTCCAGCCGTGATCGAAGGGATGCCAGATGACGACCAAGCGATGCCACTGGATGGCACCGACAAGTAGTTACTCAAGAATTCCTACGCAGGTATTCGAGCACTGCTTCACCCTTGAACTGGATGTTGCGACGTTGGCTTGAGCGTCAGTATTAATCTGGTAACCCACAACTATAGACTGACTCTGGTTTGAATCCGTGAGAAAAGCAGCCCAGACATATTCACCCAGGCCGCTTTTACTTATCTCCCGCAGGATTTACCCACCTACTTACACGGAGGAGCCCATGTGCCACACCATGGGCAACCTCGAAGAGGAGCTTTTTCATACTCTGATACAGGAGCATCAGCAAAAACCACGACAGCGGTGGGTAGTTACATCAGCGTAATACCGAAAGTCTACGCACCCTCCTTTGCGCCATTCTTACTCAACTCAGCCCACGCCTGCACCGGATCCAACTTCTGCTTCTGTAGTTCTTTAGCTTTTAGCCATACCTGGCGTCCATGGTCGTTGGCACAGCGTAGGACATCAATCCAGGTTGTGGGATTCACCTCGGCTGGCTTCTCCACTGTGCCTTCAGTCTGATCTGTTACCTGGGCATCAGGAAACTCAACCGCTGGCGATTCCAACTTGTTCAGTTGCTCATTTGTGGGTATCACTCGCGCTGATTCCATGGCCCAGATGTCTGCCCAGGACGTGAATATGAACTGTGGAGGAATGCCCACGATGGAGCACTTGGGCACAAAACGGTCAAGCTCTATCGTCGGACTGGTTTGCAACTTGTTCGCCTGGGTATTGCGCGAGAGGTTCCATACTGTGTCGCAGATCTGAAGCCATGGATCCCATAGGGAAGCTGACTTGCCCACGATGCGCTGGAAAGGCTGACCGTCAGCGTCATAGCCCTTCTTGCCGTAGTTCTGCCACACATTCTTCAGTTCAGTGGTACCCACGAAGTTAATGCTCTTGCGGCGTAACTCCATCAAGAATTCCTTGAGCACGGACTTCATCAGCCGGTACCAGTTGGGTTCGCCAACCTTCCAGTTGTAGTCCAGGAACATCTTGAACTTGTGTTTGACGCCAGCCACCTCAAGTAGAGACGCTGCTACGTTCTTCTCCTGGCACCAGCCAGCCATCTCATCTTGAAACAATACGATATTGTCAATGCCCAGCATGTCTGGCTTGATCCTACCTGCTTTGATGCCATCGAATAGAAAGATGAACTGTTCTGCGGTTATTACATCGACTTCAGGGAAGACATCAAAGGCAAACAGCAGCTTGGCAGGATCATCTATTTCCAGCCCATAATCCTGGGCACAATACGCGTGGGCACGCGCTTCCATGTCGATAATCAGGCGTTTCACCTGGTTCTGGGTGTCACTGGCCTTCATTGTTGTGAAGGCCACCATACTTAGAGTTTTCCCCGAGCCTGGGGTACCCGCCATTACAGCACCGATTGTTCTTGTCATTTCTCTCACTTCTAAAATCGCACCACTCTCCAGGGGACAGTGGGAATAACGTCACGCCCTGGCATCACCTTGGTCATCCACAGCGCTACGCAGTAACCAATCGCCCTGGGCAGTTGGTTTCAATGTGCTGTCTGGGTAAATGCCAAGCAACCCAGCAGCAATCAGGATGGTGCCAGCATGCATCAAGCCATCTTCCGTGTATGCAAAGTCGTCACCACCCTGAGTGCTTTGGGCTGACAGAGCATGGTTGAGACCCTCATGGTGCTTGGATAACAGTAATATCTCAAGGAGATCAGCGCTACCAAGCACCTGGGCAAAAACCACGCTGCGTTTTGTCACTGGCGCAATGCCTCACGTTTTGTGGTCATGGAACGCAGGAATTGCCCAGCCAGACACTCCATGTCAATCTGATCGTCACCCTGAAGCTGGGTATGAGCAGCATACGTGATGCCATGCACCAACCCGGCCACCGTGTCACGCCCTTCACTGCCAAAGGCCACGGCCTGGCGGATGTCGATGCTCCAGGCGTATTTCTTGGACATCTGGTCGATCATTTCATCCATCTTTGGCAATTGCTCCATTTCTGCATCCAACAGCGTCTGGAGCCACGTCTGGGAGAGCTGGAAGGCATGCTGCAACGCGGAGTAGATCTCATACATGATGCGCCGGAGACTGCCACGATGGACATGGCTCATATCGGCATCACCGGGGAAAATGATCGTGTTGTCGCACTTGCCACGCTTCAGGTATGGGCGCATTTCAACGCGACCGCGCCCAATCTCATCATTGCGCACGTAAGCGCCGATCCCGTATGGACCATCATCAGTATTGACGTTGACCGTGGTGATCTTCAGGTTGATCTGATCTGGCGTGACAGTTGGGCTGTGAATCTCCTGGGCAGAAAACACGCGGTTGCGCACCGCTTCAGCAACTGTTTCCATCACCTGGGTGTTCTGCAGGATGGTGTACTCAGTGGTCAGACAGGCGCGCGCAGTGCTGTCATAGCAGCGCACCAGCCACGGCACGCGATTCTTCTTGCCCATGCTGGGCATGAGGTAGTTGAGGTCATAGGCCATCAACTCCCTGGGGATGCTCAACATGTGCTTCTGGGGCAGTGCGCTCCCGTAAGTTCAGCGGTTCTCAATCTGAAATAGTCGCGGGAGAACATAACGAGAATGTGATAAGGTAGAAGGATCAAGCGAGGCGGAGGGACAACTATCAGTAAGCCATTGCGATTAAACGGAGTATTGGCGAAATTTCGCGAACGGTGGAAAGAGTTACCAGACTATCGCAAGCCCAACAACAACACGCAGTACAGCATAGAAGACGTGGCGATGAGTGCGTTTGCAGTATTTTTCATGCAATCGGCGTCATTTCTGGCATTCCAGCGTGATATGAACAAGCACAAAGGGAATAGCAATGCGCGTAGCTTGTTCAAGATAGAGCAGATACCCAGTGATAACCAGACGCGCAATCTACTTGATCCAATCGCGCCAGAGCATTTTGATAGTGAGTTCGAGTGGGTGCATGAGGAGTTGAAACAGTGTGGGGTTCTGGAAGGATTCCGCGACTATGGCAACACATTCCTGATAGCGATCGATGGATTGACGTACTTTTCATCAGAGACGATAAAGTGCCCGGATTGCCTGAAACGTGAAGACAGCACTGGAAAGGCGCATTACTATCACAGTGCAATCACTCCCGTGATCGTGAAGACGGACAGTCCACACGTCTTACCGTTGATGGCGGAGTTCATCGTGCCACAAGACGGGCACGAGAAGCAGGATTGCGAACGGGCGGCAGCGAAACGCTGGCTGGGCAGTCATAGTCAGCATTTCGCACCCCATAGTGCGACCTATCTGGGCGATGACTTGTACGCGAATCATCCCTTTTGCGAAGCGATTGCGCAAACTTATCAGCAGTATTTTGTGTGCGTGGCCAAGCCAGAATCGCATATAGTCCTGTATGAATGGTTGGCCATGTTGGAGAAGGCCAAGGCAGTTGAAACCCTGCAAAAGCGCCGCTGGAATGGCAAGTTTGCTGAATTGTGGACCTATCGCTGGGCACACCAATTGCCGCTGCGAGCAGGTGACGATGCACTACGGGTGAACTGGTTGGAATTGTCCATCACCCGCGAAGATACCGGGGAATCGCTCTATCACAACACCTGGGTGACCAATCACCTTGTTACTGCTTCCACTGTTGTGGCTCTCGCCAAAGTCGGGCGTGCACGCTGGAAGATCGAGAATGAAAGCAACAATACATTGAAGCGCAATGGCTATCACTTGGAACACAACTTCGGACACGGTCAGCAGCATCTATCTACCGTTCTGTTCTCGCTCAACCTGCTGGCGTTTCTGATTCACACGGCTCAACAACTGGTCAGTGAACCTTACCGCCTGTTGCGCGCTGCGCTATCAGTTCGGGTTACTTTCTTCCACGATCTTCGTGCATTAACTCGCTACATGCTCTTTGATTCGTGGGATGCGCTCTTCCGCTTTATGTTGGAGGGTCTCGAAGTCGTTATTCCGCCCGGCCTGTTCTATTCAGATTGAGAACCGCTCCCGTAAGTTGCATTGCCCAGGCGATCAAACACCTGACTCAGCGCGTGTTCAGTGGGTTGCAGGTTCATCGGCCCATACTTGGTAGCCATCACGATGTCACCACCTGGGTTGAAGTTCAGTTCAGCGGCAACGACCTCGTGGTCATCCTTGTGGGAATCAAAGTCCTGCGACTTTTCAATCAGTTCATCCAAAATAGCCATTGCTATTGCTCCTATCTTTGTGCGCATAAAGCGCTTGTGCTAATGAAAAACAAAAAGCCCAGGGCATACCCACATGGGCATAGTCCTGGGCTCACGAACTATCGAACGTCAGTTGCTAAACGATGATGCGTTCAGCCTGGATACGCGCCTTGGCAAGGCAATCCTGCAACACATGCCACTGGCCATACAGTTCTGCCATGGAGAACCTGTCAGCATCCCTGGCAATCTGTTCAGCATAGGACTCCAGTGCATCCAGCCACTCCGCGACGGTATGCTGTTGCAGGATTGCCGCAAGGTCACTCTGTAGCCTCTCTTTGATGCGCAGGTGCGCGGGCGTGTACTTGTGGGTAATCTCTATAGCTTGAGATAATGCGTCGTCCAACTGGCTGGATTCCACGCTATAGCGCCAGCCATCAAACCAGGTGGTATCAGGGTCTGGGCCATGGGCAAGTTGCAGGCGCACTATTCCTGGTTGTGCAGTAGACACCTGAGTGCAAGTCCATCCGGGCGCCAGCTTTGGGTTGATGTCGCTGGGCGTTAGTTGAGTCGTCATATCCTCATCACCTCCTTTGGGCATGCTGTCAGTCCTGTGGGTAATGCCCGATCCTCCATATCAAACCACTCTGTCAGCCTGCGCTGCGCGGTAGCCAGATCAGCCATGATGAATTCACCACTGTCCTTGTGGGGTGGGGGTGGGTAGATTACGTGGGCATGTGGGATTGCCAGCAACTTGTCATGGGCTTTGAGTTCCCCGACACTGTTGGCATCCCGATCC
>CAIXPS010000185.1 GCA_903921365.1 uncultured bacterium
GCGGCGCACCCGGTGACGCTGCCGTATGCATTGGTGCGATAAAGAAACCAGTATGCTTACTCAACACCGATGATACCGTCGACCACCTGTTTGACCGTGTTTACTGGCACAGCAAAACCAATGCCAGTGCCCGATTGCTGGCCGTAACTTGACGCGGAACTCAGTTCGATGGCTGTGTTTACGCCAATGACATGGCCGTAAGAGTCCAACAAAGGGCCGCCCGAGTTGCCGGGGTTAATCGCGGCGTCCGTCTGTATGATATCGCCTTTGGACAGACTGTCGCTGGATGTTCTGGAGGAAGGCAATGCGCGGCCGATGGCGCTGATGATTCCCTCGGTCATGGTGCCGACGAGGCCGTATGGATTGCCGATTGCTTCGACGCGCTGGCCGGGCAGCAAGGCGCTTGAGTCGCCCATCTCGACGGGGACTAACTGGTCGGAGGGCACATCCACCTTGATCACAGCCAGGTCATTCGTCGCATCTTCTTTCAGCACTGTGGCCTGCGCCGTTGTGCCATCTGAGAAAGTGACTTTGACATCGGTCGCCTGCGCCACCACATGGTCGTTCGTGACGATGTGCCCCTGCTTGTCGATGACAAAACCAGAAGCCGAAGCGCTGACGGTGATTGTTCCGCGGCGCCGAGTCGTCTGCTGCTCGGTGACCTCGATATAGACCACGCTCGGGTTAACGCGCTGGTAGATGTTTTCCCGCAATTTGTCTTCCTCATCAACCAGAAGGCGTTCATTGATGGGTAACGCGGTGGGGGTGGCAACTGCTGCCGACTGAGCGGTGAAACGAACCGGCTGGGAGGATTCGCCTGATGTCAGGGCAATCGATCCACTATTGAGAACGTCGCTGGAAGGCCGTTGAAAGCCTACGGTGCAAGCCGTGGAAAGCGTTGCCAGAATGATAGCACTGGCAACCCATTTGCGATAGTTCATCATGTTGTATTTACTTCCTCTACAGGCGCCGTGGGTGTATGCAATGCAGGCCAAGGCGCGATGTCATGACACGAATGGATTAACGATGACGCTGTCACATTAACCTCGCCTGAGAACAGGGTCAGTAAATCACGGCGAGGGCGCAAGCCTTGACCAGTTCTTTTGAATGTGTTAGTATCGCGGCGTCACTAATAACTTGCTCACATCGGTGCTGAGACGCACTGATCGCCACGTGGGACTGCTGAGGAGGTGACCGCCCAAGAGGGAATTAAATCACCGGGAAAACCCATCCATTATTGGTTGACGTTTTCGGGTTGACTTTATAATGTTTGTCTAAGCTTTGTGTTGGAGAATGAGAAAGCCACGTCGCAAATCCAATGCATGCTTTCAAAGTCTATTTTCTACATTAGAGGAGAGAAGAAGAACACATGTCCAAGTTTAAGAATATTCTGTTTGCAGGCACAACATTGTCTATGATGTTGTTAGCCGCCTGTGGTAGCCCGGCAGCGCCGACGTCTGCGCCCGTGGCGACAACCGCACCCGCAGCTACAGCCGCTCCCAAGGCGACAGATGCCCCAAAGCCCACTGACGCCCC
>CAIXPS010000186.1 GCA_903921365.1 uncultured bacterium
AAAAGGGAATGCAGACAGAATGGATGATAGATTACGCCATGCCGCACGCCGTATTGGGACGGTCGCTCTACTACCGTCGCCAGTACGCCGAGAGCGAAGCGGAGCGCCGGCGCCATCGTGTTGGGCTCCCCCTGTGTCTGGTTCGCGCTTACCGTGTTTGCTATTCTGACGTTTTTGGCAATCGTGGCTTTCTATCTCCATGGTCATCGCAGCATCAGTTTTTTTGCGGCTGTGTTCGGGCTTGCGTTTGTCATCCTCGCGATAGTGCTGCGATAACACCGTCTCTCCCCCAGGTCATGTGAACATACAATATCCCGGCACACTACGATTAATGGAGACGCTTAATGGATTTTCATCTCGTCGGCGGATTTCTGGGCAGCGGTAAAACGACCGCCATTATTGGCGCCGCCAGGCGCATGCTGGCGCAGGGCAAGACGGTTGGCATCGTCACAAACGATCAGGGCAGGCGCCTGGTTGACACGGCGTTTTTTCGTTCCCAGCATTTCCCAACGGTCGAAGTGACCGGTGGTTGTTTTTGCTGCAACTATGACGATCTCGCTGCTCAACTGCGGCAACTCCGAGCAAGCGCATTGCCCGATGCCATCTTCGCAGAGTCGGTCGGTTCTTGCGCTGACATCGTCGCCACCGTTGTTAAACCGTTCCTTGAGTTGAACCGGCTGGATTTTCCGCTGACGAGTTACACCGTATTCACCGATGCGCGGCTGTTGCGCAGGCGCCTGCGCAATCAACCGATGCCGTTCGGCGATGATGTGGTCTATATCTTCGATAAGCAGATAGAAGAGGCGGGTCTTCTTGTGATGAACAAGAGTGACCTGCTGACCGCCTCAGAAGCCAACGAATTACGCGTCATGGCACAGGTCACTTATCCAGGGAAAGTGATTCACGCTCAGAACTCACGCGCAGACACCGGCATCGCCAGTTGGCTTGAGCGGATACAAAAGGACCGCTCGCTCATCCCGCATCGGGCGGTTAACATCGACTACGACCGCTATGCGGCAGGTGAGGCTGAACTCGCCTGGCTGGACGAGGCGATCACGGTGACGGCGCCAGAGGGTCGCTTGCGCACAACCCTCATTGCCTTGATTGATGCGATCAGGGCCGATCTCCGTCAGTCAGCGCTGCCTGTGGGTCATGTCAAGTTTCATCTCGCAGCAGTCGGGGTGGAAGCCAAGCTCAGCCTGCCGACACTCCTTGATGCAATCGCCGAAAGTGACATCCCAGACTTCACCGGCAACACCTGCAACGTTTTGATCAATGCCCGCGTACAGACAGCTTCAGATATCCTGCGCGATTGCATCAAAGCATCGATTGAGCGGGCAATGCTGGATACGGGCGCGCGGTTCGAAGTGGTCGATCTGGCGCACTTCCACCCGGGCTACCCGCATCCAACCCATCGCATCAAGTAGTTGCGTTAGTTACTTCTCATACGGTGTGCCATCCGCAGCCGGCGCCGTGGCGCGACCCACCACGCCGGTCAGAATGACGACCGTCAGCAAATACGGCAACATCTGCGGTAGCTGAGATGGGATATCCGGGCGGAAGATGCTGATCGTTGACGTCACGCCGTTCCCAAGGCCAAAGATCAGCGCGCCAAGCAATGCGCCAAACGGGTTCCACTTGCCGAAGATCATTGCGGCCAGGCCAATAAACCCCAACCCGTTAGTCATCATCGGGTTAAATACATCAACCGCTTCGAGTGTGAACCAGACGCCGGCAAGACCCGCAATCAAGCCGCCCGCGATGACGTTAATGTAACGGATTTTATAGACATTCACGCCAACTGTGTCTGCCGCGCGGGGATGTTCCCCCACTGCTCGCGTGCGCAGCCCCCACGGCGTATGGAATAAAACGTACTGAATCACTACGACAGTGATCAGCATGATGTATGTCAGCGGTTTCTGCTGGAACAGGATCGGCCCAATGATGGGTATGTTGCTGAGTATCGGTATGTTAATAATGGGAAACGTTCCAGGCCCAGCCGGAAGGTGTTCCGCAAGAAATTGCCTGTAGAGAAAACCAGTCAGCCCGACAGCAAGGATGTTGATCACCGTTCCTGTGATGATCTGGTTTGTTTTAAACTCAATGGACACCACCGCATGCAACGCCGCGAGCACCATCGCGGCAAGCACGCCGGCAAACATCGCCAGCCAGCGGCTCAGGTTGCCGGCTGCCACGACTCCCATGCTGTCCTTCAATGCCTGGTAGGCGAAGAGATTGACAGCATAACCCACCATCGCGGCCATCAACATCTTGCCCTCGATGCCAATATCGACCACGCCTGAGCGTTCACACATCACGCCGCACAATGCGGCAAAGGCTATCGGTGTGGCAACGCGCAGTGTTTGCGCCAGCGCTCCAACAACGCAGGGGCCATCGCACTGCCCGCCAATTATCAGATTTAGAAGCAGCCACAAGACGACGATCAGCATCAGACCGACCAGTGCAGTAACCCACCACCTGCCCTTTAGCCGTAGACCCTGTCCTATCGCTCGCGCCGGGGATGTTGTCTGCTGGTTCACGCCTTCCCTCCCCAACTGCCGGGCAGCCCCAGACGCTGACCCTTTTGTTCTGTGCGGATGCGATACAACCAGCGGATGATTGGCGGGGCTGACACAAATAGCAGGATCAGCGCCTGCATGAGCGAGATGATGTATTTAGACACGCCAGAACTAAGCTCCATCAAGTCAGCGCCATTTCTCATCGCGCCAAACAGAAAAGCGACGCCCAGTATGCCGAATGGGCTATTGTTGGCAAGCAGTGAGATAGCAATGCTGTCAAAACCATACCCGCTCGAGAAGAACAATGGAAGGCAGCGGCAGATAGACACACCTAACACCTCGATCGTGCCGGCAATCCCTGCCAGCGCGCCGGAGATCGCCATCGCCAGCACGACGTTCTTCGTAATGCTCATCCCGGCATAGATGGCAGCATTCGGGTTGGCGCCAACGGTTCGCAGTTCAAAGCCGATCGTGGTTTTCCCAATCAGCCACCAGACAGCCACCGCTGCCGCAATCGCAAACAGCACCCCAATGTGCAAGCGGTCGTATTGATCGGTAAAGGGCCACCATAAGCGCGTCAGTATTGGCAGCAAAACACCCGTGGCAACCCCCGCAACAATCGCTGTTACCAGTGACGAGTGCCGGCTTAATATGCCCGGAGCTCTCGTGGGTTTACCTCGGCCAACACTGAGAACCATGGGAGCCGCCGCCGCGATGCGCTCGCGGCGCCTGCGAATGGTCCGCGAGACGAGGAAAGCGATAAATCCCGCAATCAGCGCCACCGCAAACGCGTTGAGCGGGTCTTGAAGCCGGGCAGGAACCTCATATAGCAACCAGACCTCGGCAGAGGAGGCCACACGCGTCGTCTGCACCGCAGTGGAATGAATATCTCGCAGTGGGCCGCTGATAATAAGCTCAGTAAAACGGAACGCGACGTAGTTCAGCATAATGGTTGTGATGACTTCATGCGCCCCGGTGCGCACCTTCAGGTACCCAGGGATAGCGGCCCATAAGGCGCCCCCGGCGGCTCCAGCCAGCAGAGTTAACGGCAAGTGAATGATTGCAGGCAGCCCGGTCGCAAGTTGCCCCACGAATACTGCGCTGATCGCCCCCATGTAAAACTGCCCTTCCACACCAATGTTAAAAAGGCCTGCCTTAAACCCGACAGCCACTGCAAGGCTCAGGAATACATACGGAACGGTTGCGATGAGCGATTCTGATAATCCGCGCTCCTTGAACAAGGCGCCGCGTATCAAACCGCCAAACGCATCAAAAACAGTGCCGATACTCCCACTGGTGACCCATATGATGATGGCGCCAAGAATCAGCGCTGTGACTAGCGCAAGCAGCGGAAGCAGAAACGCTGAGTTTGTGAGACGCGACAGTGCAAGCCACTTTCTGGGTGCGAATGATTCTGTTTTCATGACGACCTCTGGTGTTACTGCCGACTGGCGACGCCGGCCATAAGCAGACCTAGTTGTTCACGCGATGCCGTCTTCGCGTCGATGATGTCGAGAATGCGCCCCTTGTACATGACCGCAATGCGGTCTGACAAACTCATGATTTCATCGAGCTCCGCGCTTACAAGCAGCACCGCCGCGCCCTTGTCACGCGCCTGGATGATCCGGCCATGGATGAACTCGATGCTGCCGACATCCAGCCCGCGCGTCGGCTGATTGGCAATCACCAGTTTCACCTGCCTTGCTAGCTCGCGCGCCACAATCACCTTTTGCTGATTACCACCCGACAAAGTCCCGACCAGGGTGTCCGATCCCGGCGCGCGGATGTCAAACATGCGTATGAGGTCGTCTGCGTTTCGTTCAAGCATCGGAAAGTTAATACTCACTCCATGCGCAAACGGAGACCGGTAGTAGGTGCATAGCACAAGATTGTCGCGCACGCTGAAGGACAGCACAAGCCCATGTTTCTGCCGGTCTTCTGGAATATGCGCGGCGCCGGCTTCGATGACATGACGCGGCGTTGCATGCGTGCTGTCATGCCCCAGAATACTCATGCTTCCTTTAACAGGATGGCGTAATCCTGTTACCGCTTCAGCAAGTTCTGTTTGTCCGTTCCCCTGCACGCCAGCGATGCCAAGCACCTCGCCGGCGCGCACCTCAAATGACACGCCATCGACTGCCATATGCTGACGATCGTCGCGCACACTTATATCGCTGACTTTGAGCACGACCTGGCCCGGATGCGGATCAGCCTTGTCGATTTGCAGCAGGACCTGGCGTCCAACCATCAACTGCGCCAGCGACTCTGAGGTTGCATCGGCGGGGTTGGCGTGTCCAACCATCTTCCCACCGCGCATAACGCTGATCTGATCTGCAACTGCAAGCACTTCGCGCAGCTTATGGGTGATGAACACAATCGACTTCCCTGTCTTCACCATCCCGCGCATGATCACAAAGAGGTCGTCGGCTTCCTGCGGGGTTAATACGGCTGTTGGCTCGTCCAGGATCAGTATCTCCGCGGCCCTATATAGGGCTTTCACGATTTCAACGCGTTGTTGTGCGCCGACGGGCAGATCCCGCACAGTGGCATCCGGGTCTACCTCAAGACCATATTGCTGGCTCAACTCCCGAATGCGCTGTGCGGCCCCGCGTCTGTCCAGCAATGCAAGCTGTCCTAGAGCCCGGGATGCTTTCAACACCGATTCCTGCCCAAGCATGATGTTCTCTGTGACTGTCAATGGCGGCACGAGCATGAAATGCTGGTGAACCATGCCGATGCCATGCGCGATCGCATCATGCGGATTAGTGATGGCGATGGGCTGGCCATTGACAAGGATCTGCCCCTCATCAGGCTGGTACAGCCCATACAGGATATTCATCAGCGTCGATTTTCCGGCGCCATTTTCACCGAGGAGCGCGTGGATCTCGCCACGCGCCAAATCAAAATCCACTTTGTCATTCGCCAATACACCGGGAAAACGCTTGGTAATGCCTGCCGCTTGTAAGGCTAGTGTCATGAGCACATCCTATGTTTACAGCCAATTCTAGCAATAACCGCATGATATGGCGCGGAAAAAGAAAAACCCGTTCCGGGTCTGGAACGGGTTTACTATTTATCTACCGATTATTACGGCTGGTACCCTGTCTTGATTGTGCCGGCCTTGAGCCCGTCGGTTGCTTCCTTGACTTTGGCCTTCACTGCATCAGACACCTTGCTGTCCCAATCATGGAACGGCGCCAGGCCAATGCCTGCGTTCTTGATGTTGGCCGTCAGGATGCCGCCTTTGTCACTCTTGGCATTCACGGTCTTGAGATACTCGTAAACCGCGACATCCACATTCTTGGTCGCGCTGGTTACCAGCGCATCCTTGACCTCAGGATAGGTGTTGTACTGATCAACATCGACGCCAATCGCTGCGAGACTCTTTTCCTTGGCTGCAAGCAAACCACCGTTTCCAGTGTTGCCGCCTGCGCCAAACACAACGTCGCAGCTCTGGGAAATCATGCTGTTGCCCACTTCCTTGCCCTTGGCGGGATCAACGAATGAGGGGATGTAGACATGCAACGCCTTCGCGCTGGCATTCATCCACTTGGCGCCGGCCTCATAGCCAGTCACGAACTTCACGACAGGCGGAATCTCCATCCCGGCGACTGTGCACACGGTTCCGGTCTTCGAGATGCCTGCGGCAACGACGCCCGCCAGGAATCCAACTTCATCTTCCTGGAACATCAAACTGGTGACGTTCTTAAGACCGCCATCCACATAGCAGTCCTTCTTCGAGTCATCGCACACCTTGGCGCCCTTTGTCGGGAAAAAGGCGTTATCGATGATCGAGAACTTGATGTTCGGGTACTGAATGGCTTTCGCGGCAGTGGCGTCGCCCATCAGAAAACCGACGGTCACGATCACATCATATTTCTCGGTGGCAAACTGATCGATGTTCTTTTCGTAGTCAGTCGGCTGCTTCGACTCAATGAACTTGGCATCCCAGCCAAATTCAGTGGCCGCTTTCTGAACCCCGGTCCAGGCAGACTGGTTGAATGACTTATCATTCACGCCGCCGGTATCTGTGACAAGACCGACTTTCAACTTACTGCTGGCGCCGCCGCCTGCACAGGCAGCCAGCAACGTTGCCGCCGTAATCATGGCAGCAATAGACACATATGACTTGCGCATTTCTCTTTCTCCTTTTCTATCTCGCGTCCTTGATACCTGAATAGTATAGGACATCACAGCAATTCAATCAACTCAAAACAATCCACTCAAAATGTGATAGCATCCGCCGCGGTGTTACAGTCACTTCGCCGGATATCGAATCGAGTCACGGGGCGCTGGAGCGAGTTCAGAGGGTACACGCCAACTGATCGGAATCTTTTCTATCTCTGCGTTGAAATCATCCCAGTAGGGTTTGCGAGCGGGGCTCTTGCATTCAATGGCCCCTTTGTCCTGAAGCTGGGCGCTTCGAACGCGCTGATAGGCGCGATGGCTTCATTGCCGGCCTTGATGGTTATCCTGTTCACGCTGCCGGCTGCGCGGTTCATGGATCGCACCACCAACAGAAAGCCATGGTTGACTGGCAGCCTGGGTTTGTCTCGGTTGATCTACCTGCTAATTGCGCTGGTGCCATGGTTGCTGCCTCCGGATATCCGCGCACCCGCAGTCGTCGGCCTGATCGTACTCCAGGCCATTCCACTCGCATTGTTTAATACCGCATTCTGGATCTTGATCGCGGACGCTTGCCCACCCGATCGGCGCAGTTCGTTATTCACTACCCGCACGACACTGCTGTCTGCCACTGTGGGCGTAAGCGCGTTTTTGAGCGGGATATTCCTGGATAGGGTCCCTTTCCCTCTCAACTACCAAATCCTGAATCTGGTCGGGTTTGTGCTGGTGCAATACAGCACTTACCTCGTAAATCGCATCACACCGCCCGTCACTTTCTCGCTGCCCATTAACTCCAGTCACCAGGCTGCTTCTGACGGGGTTGTAACCGCGCCGGCGAAACCGGCAAAACCCAGGTTGTCGGTCGCTGGGGTTCGGTCATTCATCCGTGAGAACCGACCGTTTGTGAACTTCAACGTGAGCACCTTGATTTGCTGGTTTGGCGCCTGGGGTGCAGGGCCGCTTTATACCATCTTCCTCGTGCGCATGCTGAATTTCAGCAACAGTTGGATTGGAACGAACTCAACACTCGCGCAGATAGCGGTTGTGGTCAGCGCGCCGCTATGGAACCGGCTGATCAAACGCAAAGGGAATATGTGGACTGTGTTGCGCACAGTGATCCTCACCGGGTTCTACCCCATACTGATTGTCGTGGCGCCCTTGGCGGCGCCCATCTTGCTGATCGGATTTATGAACACCTTAAATGACACCGGGATCGGGATTGCTCATACCGGCATATTCCTGGATGTCATACCGCCACACAAGCGCAGTTCCTTTATCGCAGCCCATACAACGCTCATGAATGTCGGCGCGATGCTGGGCCCTATGTTGGCCGCGCCGCTGGCGGATGTAATCGGCGTTCCCGCTGTTCTGGTTGTCTGCGGCGTGATCCGTTTTATTGGCGGCGCCATGTTCTGGATTATTCCACCCCGCGCGAAGACCACAGATACAGATAGGGGATAGAATCACCTTCTCATGAGCCAATCCGAACCTATACGCACATTGCATTTCGCCGATATCCATATCGGTATGGAGAACTTCGGCCAGATTGACCCGGCGACTGGCGTCAACCAGCGCGTTCTTGATTTTATCAAGCGCATGAGTGATGTTGTCGATTATGCGCTTGCAAATGACGCAGATCTCGTTCTGTTCAGCGGCGATGCGTTTAAAACACGCGACCCCAGCCCGACCTATCAGCGCGAATTTGCGCGCCAGGTCGTGCGGCTGACGAGTGCGAATATTACAACGGTGCTGCTGGTGGGAAACCATGACATGCCAGTCATGGAAAAGCGCGCGAGCAGTGTTGATATTTACCGCACATTATCCGTGCCAAACGTCATCGTGGGCTCCAGGGAAGAACTGCACGTGGTCAACACGCGTCGCGGAAAGGTGCAGATCGCAACTGTGCCCTGGCCGATGCGTTCTCGTCTGCTACAGGACGACGACTTGCGCGACTCGAATATCGAAGACCTCGACCGCGCCCTCGAGGACATCATGGAACAGGAACTAATCCACCTGGCTGAGTCCGTCGACACGAGCCTGCCTGCGGTTCTGATGGGACACTTTACGGTTGCCGGCTCAAAGTGGGGTTCAGAGCGGGCTGTCATGATTGGACGCGACACAGTGGTCAGCCTGAGCGCCCTGAACAATCCTGTGTGGGATTACGTTGCCCTCGGACATATTCATAAACATCAGGACATTAACGCGGGGCGATATCCGTCAGTCGTCTATTCCGGCAGTCTTGAACGGATCGATTTCGGCGAAGAGCTGGAGCAAAAAGGGTTTTGCTGGGTTGAGCTCTCGCGGGGTCATACGACATGGCGTTTTGTGCCTGTGAAAGCGCGGCGATTTGTAACTGTCGATGTGGATGCCACAGCCGATGGCGAGACCCCTACCGAGGCCGTCCTGCGCGCGATCGAACGAACTGCCATTGACGATGCCGTCGTGCGCGTCAAAGTTAAGCTCCTGCAAACACAGGAAGCTTTCTTAAGACCCAAGGATATCGAGAAGGCGCTGAAGACAGCCCGTTTTATAGTCGGAATCGCCAAGGATATCAATCGTGACAATCGGACGCGCATCGGCATTGAGAAGGCGGAGAGTTTGTCAGACCCAGAATTGTTGAGAACCTATCTGGTCAGCAAGGGAACGCCTGCCGGACACATCGATGAACTGATGGCAGCGGCGCTGGACTTTCTGGAAAAACAGCCCTCCTAAAGGATTCAAAGCAATGAAGGATGCACAGTCATAATGAAATTTCTTGAACGTTTGCAGGCACAGTCACTGCTGGCGGATGGCGCCATGGGCACAATGCTCTACGCGCGCGGTATTGACTTCGAAGAATGCCTCGACGCGCTCAATACCACCAAACCGGATGTGATCAGCGACGTGCACCGGCAATACGCCGCGGCCGGCGCGGATATCATTGAAACCAACACCTTCGGCGCGAATCGTTTCAAGCTGGAGCATCACAGCCTGGCACGCAATATCACCGAGATCAATGCCCGTGGCGTCGAGCTCGCCCGCCAGGCGGGTCGCGATGTGCGCGCCGGCATCTACGTCGCGGGCTCGATTGGGCCGCTGGGTGTTCAGCTCGCGCCACTCGGCCCGGTAAAGGCGGCGGACGCCTTCGATGTCTTTTATGAGCAGATCATCGCGCTGGCCGACGCAGGCGCCGACCTGCTTGTGCTGGAGACGTTCTCCGACATCAACGAGATTGAGCAGGCAATTCGCGCAGCCAGGGCCGCCTGTGATCTGCCGATCGTTGCACAAATGTCATTTACGCGCGACAACAGCACGACCTTGGGCAGCACGCCGGAAAGCGCCGCGCGGCGTCTGCTGCAACTGGGCGTTGATGTGATCGGCGCAAACTGCTCAACAGGCCCGAACCGCATGCTGGATGTGGCATCGACGATGTATAAAGTCGCGCAACAGGAACGAACTTCGCCGCCGCTCATCTCAGCCATGCCTAACGCCGGTTTTCCCGAAGTCCGCGCTGAGCGTCTGGCATATCCAGCGCGTCCAGAATACTTTGGGCAATATGCGACACGCTTTATTGCCGCCGGAGTAAGGTTGGTGGGGGGTTGCTGCGGCACAACGCCACAGCACATCCAATCGATGCGCGCGGCGATAGACCGATTCGGCCCGCAACTCGCGGACGACCGCGACACCACTATCTCCATTGCGACGCCCCGTTCACTAGATTCAGCCGTCGCACCCAAGGCCGAGGCCAGGTCAGCAACCGAACCCACGATCTTGGCGCAGGCGATTCAAGCTCACAAACTGGTCATCACGGTTGAGATTGAGCCGCCCAAGAGCAGCGATACGGAAGCAATCGAGGACACCGCCCGCATGTTGCGCGACGCCGGCGCGACCGTGCTCGATATAGCAGACAGCCCGATGGCGCGCATGCGTATGAGTGGTCTCGCCGTCGCTCACCGTGTGCAGGAACGCGCCGGGATTGAAACAATCCTGCACTTCCCGGTGCGCGGGCGCAATCTGTTGCGAGTGCAGGGCGACTTGCTGGCTGCGCATGCGTTGAACATCCGCAACATTTTTGTGATCATGGGCGACCCGACCCGCATCGGCGACTATCCTCAGGCAAATGATCATCACGATATCGTTCCCACCGGTCTGGCGCAACTCATAAAAGACAAATTCAACCATGGGATGGACAGTGCCGGCTCTTCCATCGGTCGCCCATGCGCGTTTGTTGTCGGAATGGCCGCCAACTTAACCCCATCGGATTTTGACAAGGAAGCCGCCCTGCTCCACAAGAAAATCGAGTGCGGCGCCGATTTCGCAATCACACAACCCGTCTTTGACGCCGGACGTGCGCGCGCGTTTGTCGCCCACTATGAAACCCGCTATGGAAAGTTACTGCTGCCGATCATCAGCGGCATCATGCCGCTTGCCAGTGTGCGACACGCCGAATTCATGCGCAACGAAGTGCCTGGCATCGTCATCCCGGACGCCGTTATCGAACGGTTAAGGGGTGTTGGGAACAAGACCCGCACCGAAGGCGCTCAGATCGCTGTTGAGACGATCACGGGACTGCGTCCACTCATTCAGGGCGTCTACATCCTCCCAGCCTTCGGAAGGTATGACGTGGTCGCTAACATCATCCAGGAAGTGCACAACGCGGCAAGCAAGTAACATAGAAAGTCTCATTGGGAACTCTATACGTAAGGGTGCAAAACCATCGTTCGTAAGATAAGCGCGCTGATCGCAAGTCTTCTGCTGCTGGCAGCTTGTCTGGCGCCGCCAGCAATAGCGCCGCCCTCGCCTTCTCCACAAGCGCGCGATGCGCCTATCACGGGACTGTCACAGGTGCGCTTGGCGATCTATCCAGAGGATGGCGCCGATGGTTTGTTGACAACGATCGCCTCCGCGCGCCAACGCGTCCTCCTCACAATGTACCTGCTCACCGATCAGCGATTCTTCGACGCATTGCAGGCTGCTAGCCAGAACGGGGCAACCGTAAGGGTACTGGTCGAGCAAAATCCCTTTAATAACACTGCTTCTGCGCAGATTGCGTATGACAAACTTCGCGCTACTGGAATCGAGGCCAAGTACGCGAATCCGTATTTCCGGTTGACGCACGAGAAAGGCATCGTCATAGACAACAGCGCCGTGATCCTGACCGCAAACATGACCAGCAGCGGGTTCAGGTTCAACCGCGAATTCGGCATCGCCACCGACGACCCGGGTGTCGTCAAAGAAATTGTTGACGTATTTGACGCAGACTGGTCGCGCGCGCCGATCGCGCCTGCGAATCCATACCTGATCTGGAGCCCGGTAAATTCCCGCGCAAGAATCGGCGCCGTCATCGCGTCAACACGGCGAAGCCTGGATGTGTACGCCGAGGAGACGCAGGACGATGCACAAACACAAGCGATGGTTCAAGCGGCGAATGCAGGCGCAACAGTGCGGCTGCTTATTTCGCCGCCGCAGGACACATCGAATGATGCCAATGCAGCCGACCTGGATCAATTGCAGCGTGGCCGCGTCTATGTGCGGTACCTGAGTAAACCCTACATCCACGCCAAGGTGTTCGTGGTTGACGGTGCATTGGCCTTCATCGGATCACAAAACATCTCGACGAGCTCGATTGAATTCAATCGCGAACTGGGCGTAATCGTCTCCGATGCAACGGCAGTTCGCCGGATCGCAGAGACGTTCGCAAAGGACTGGAACCTGGCGACTGAGCGATAGACACCGCCGCTGTGTTTCCACCCGACGCTCGTGTAGGCATCGCCCGGAGACGTCACCCGTTACGCCCTGATCTGCCACGACCGACGGGTGTCTGTTCGCCCGTAATATTGTTATCTTGCCTATATCGGTTTAGCATCTATCCCCTGTCCGCTCTCCCTTCTCCTCTCCCTCCTTCTCCTTTTCTCCTCTTCTCCTCCGCTCCTCCGCTCTCCCCTGCCAGTTTATCCACGCGACCTCGCCAGCGACCGGGGTCTTGCGCGCCAGACACTAGATCCGTTAATACAGTGGTCAACCGCGCATTCACCGGCGTCGGTATGCCCAGCTCTTCACCGTGCCGCGCAACGGCGCCGTTCAGCCACTGCACTTCACTATGGCCGGCGCTTTGCGCGCTTCGCGCGCTTCGCGCGACATCGTAGTAGAACGAGGGGCGCTTATCTCCGCGCCCGCTGACAAGTCGACGCCGTAGTATCGGGCGCAGCAGCCCATGCGGTACAACTGCGGCAGCCCTCAACATCAATGCCGCTGGAAAATGCGGCAGATCGAGAGCCCGAATCCCCAACCGTTTCATAACCTGTCCGGCCTCACTCAGCATCCGCATCTCCAAGTCGAACACCCGCGCATCCCGGTACAGGTCACCCACGGGCATATCGAGGATAGCGCCAGTGGCATTCCCAAGGATGTTCAAGACCATCTTCGACCATTTCAGCGCTCTGTGATCACCATACTGGCGCACATCCAGTCCAGTCGCACTGAGCACATCCGCGACTTTTCCTACAGTGGCTTTCAATGACGCATCATCGATTTGACTTGAGTCGCCATGACGCCTCGCGCTATTGCCGCTCTGAGCGATCCTGTGATCAACCGAAACAGGCGCGAGGCAGATACAGCCGGCGCTTCTGGCTTCGCTGATCGCCCCGGGCGCAGAGGCGGCCATGACGACCGGGCTGGTTGTCGTTGCAGAAACGACGCGTTCTCGACCAAATGCCTCGGCGATGATCTCCTCACAGCCAACCCCATTCTGGAAGCACACCAAAACAGGCTGCCCGTGTTGAGTTGATGCTGCACCTGAAATCTGACCCCAAACAGCTGTTAAGTCGCGAACCGCCTCGACAAGTGAATAGGCTTTGACGGTGAAAATGACGAGGTCGAACCCCTCGCGATTGTCGTTGCGCACAGTGGCTGCGTCGCCAATACTCGTCACTACGTTAAAATTATTCACTGTCCACTTATGCCCATCCGCCTGCGTCACGGTCAGGCCATCACGGGCGATTGCCTCCGTGACTCTGGGTCTGCCAACAAAGGTCACTGGGTTGCCAGAGCGAACAAGATAGGCCCCCAGCCACAGTCCAATTGCACCTGCCCCAATGATCAGCACTCTCATGTTTATGTATCAAATGTGTTATTGGACGCTCAGGTTGACGCCATCGGCGCTCATTCCATCGCTCAGTGTGACTGGTACGCCTTCAATCGACGGATACTTGTAGCATCCAATTCGAACCTCGTAGGGCGTTGTCGGCGCCGGGGATGGCAACGGGATATCAAACCAGTGCACTAAAATATCGCCCGGACGCCAGTTGACTGCGCTGATGCCGCCTCCGTCCAACTGCGCCGCCTTCTCGCCATTGATCAGAATGTGGTTAAACCAATGGTAATCGGCGCCGCCGGTCTGGGGAGCGGTGACGCGCAACAGCACATCCAGCTTCAGGGGCGCCCCGGCCTCTGCTCGATAACCCACTAACTCCACGCCGTTCGCCCAACGCGCATAAGGAGCACTTTGATAGTGACGCGCAAGTGGTTCGGATGTTTTAACATAGGTGTAGGCAAGCGGATATCCCGCGCGCACCGGGAACGAGCGCGAGACGATACTCCCACCTTCAATGTTGACGAGCAATGCCTGTAACGCTTTCTCGGTTCCCGGCGCGAAGATGTACTGCGCGGTCGAGGGCGGGATGATGATGCCCGCATCACTATTTGCAAACCGGTGCGGCGCGCCAGCAAGTAATACGTGCAGGATCGTCGCCTGCTCATTGACCAGCGGGTCGCCTCCCGGCGCAACCACGATGACATCGCTGGGTGAGTTCCTTATCTCGCAGTACGAGACGTCCTGACATAGCGCATCCTGTGCCAGCCTGGCCACACTGTCAGCCGCCCGCACAGGCAGGCCATATCCGCCTGCGCTGGTGTCATACTGTGCGACGAAGTCCATAAACCTGAAAGTCGTTATCACTTGCCAGACCAGTATGACAACGATTCCCGCTCCTGCGAGGGCTGTGAATGCGATCCGTTTGACGTCACGAGTGTTCGCCTGATACCACGCTATGATCGCATTTGCCGCGAGCGCCATCAGGATAAATTGGATTGGATACAGGGGCGTCACGTAATGAATCTGTATTGGTCTGTTGTGCCGGAGTTGCAACAGAACGGGCATGAGCGCCCACAGGAACAAGACGGCCTGTGTCTGCGCCGCGACCCATTTTCGGCAGCGCAATGAGCGCACAAAACGATAAAGCACCCATGCGACGCCGCTTCCGAGAAGCGCCACCTGCAACACGTCAATCCAGTCCAGGCTCGCCCCGAACTGGCTTTGCCAGATTGGATAGGCGCCTGCCGTCAAATCGGACAGATGCATCCCGCCGCTGATCCACGCGGCAAATTGCAACGCATCCAGCGTTACCTGCGCGGTTCCCTGCGATGCGGTAAAAAACGATTTAAGGTTGTTAAAATCGTGCGCCGCGTCATACTGGAGATACACCGCCGCGAGAATCACGAGAGGCAAAGCGCCAAGAAGCATCTTGCCCGCCTGTCTTGTCTTGTGCGCCATGATCCACGCGACAATCACAACAGGCGCGAGATAGAGCGCGGTCAGATGCGTTCCCACGCTGAGCGCCAGTCCCCACCCGCTCATTACCCAGCCCCACGCGTTCTTCCGGCGCACCAATTCAAGCAGTCCAAACAGGAGCATGACGGTGAACAGCGATATTTCTTCAATCGATAGTTTGCGGGAAAGTTGGACGGCCCATGGCGATACTGCGAAGAACAGACACGCGAGGATCGACACCACGCGCCCAAAGTGGCGTTCACACAGAGCCCACAACAGCAGAATTGCCCCCACATCCAGCAATGCTCTGAATGCCGCCACGACCAGCAGGTCGCGCGTAAACAGATACGGTATAGCCAGAACATACAAAAATACCGGTGGGTGATTGGCGACCGAGCCGCTGAACGGCGCGACAGCCAACCAGGCGCCATTGACAATGCTCAGCGCAAACTGCGGCGCTGAGGCTTCGTCGAACCGCACATCAATCAGATCGAGCGCATTCAACCTGAGCACGGCTGCGATGACAAGAATGATCAGAAGCGGCCCGATGGACCGCTGTAACCGTCTCACTGTTGACTTTGCATCACTTGCGGATTTGATGCGCAGCCAACCTTGCCTTGCTATCGGCGCGCCAGCCTGAGTTGTTTCCACACTCCGAGTGTACCCTCCTAAAGGATTCAAAGCAATTAGTCTGTGACATGGATCGCTGTTGTAGCAGCGTCCATAGTCGTGCCGTCGGCGTAGTGCAGCCGCACGCTGAAGACATGATCACCCGGATCCAACTGCCAGAATCCGCTGTAAACCGGCGGCGTGAAGGCGGCGACAATTTCCTTGCCATCCACCATCACTTCGGCTTTAATCACGTTGCTGTCGTTGATCCGTATCTGCAGTGGAATCTTTTGCACCGACAGCGGCAATTGCCTGGACATCTTGTAGTATGAACCCGCATCCGGCTGCAGGATCACTGCCGGTGTGTGTCCATCATCTGTGTTACTGGCGCCCTGAGCATCACCGGCACCGGTGCCAGCATGGTCATTGACGACCAGCCAGCCCTGCTCACGCGCCCAGTCAGTCGCCGCCGCCGGCAACTTCACTCCCAGGCGTTCGACAACGCGATTACCCGGTGTCGTGTCAGAAGCCGTTTTCCCGGTAGCGACATCAATCTTCACACGTTGATACCAGTCGTCAACCCTGGTCGGCTGTGTTCCATCAAGAAACCATTCCAGGCGCGTATAGGGACAGTCCGGAGATGGCAACAGTCCTGACAACGCGCAAACCTCAACCCGCGCGAGACCGGGGGGTTGAACAAACGCGCGCGCCTGCTGCCCGCGCGCGGCGGCCATCATAAAGTCGTGCCATATGGGTCCAGCGCCAGCAACACCACTGATCCGCACCATCGGCTGATTGTCTGCATTTCCAGTCCATACGCCTGTCACAAGGTCGGGCGTATATCCAACGGTCCAGTTATCACGCCAGTCCGTCGTCGTGCCGGTCTTGACTGCTGCCGGCCTGTCCAATCGCAACACACTGTTCAAGCCAAACGCATCAGAACGGGCGGCGTTGTCCGATAAAATGTCGGTGATCAACCACGCGATCCGCGCATCCACGACCTGCTTAGCCTGCACCTGATCCTGGTGTGCATACAGGACCTCACCAGTGGTCTTTACAATGCTTGAGACGGCGTAAGGTTCGACGCGCTGTCCTGCGTTTGCAAATGCCGCGAACGCGGTAGTCAGTTCGAGCAAACGCACCTCGCCACCGCCCAGGGTTAACGCCAGTCCGTAGGACTCCACGCTGCTAAATGAGTGAACGCCAAGCTCATTTGCCAGATTGAGCATTCGATCCAACCCAACCCTCTGCAACACGCTCACAGCTGCCACGTTGTTCGAGGTTGCGAGCGCCATCCGGGCGCTGATCGGCCCGTGATGGATACCATCGTAATTTGCCGGGACGTACGGCAGTCCCTCGCGCGTTGGGAAAGACGAGCGCACATCCAGGATCGGTGTTGCGGCAGTAAAGCCCGGGACGCTTGCGAACGCCGCGGCATAAGTAATTGGCTTGATAGCGCTGCCCGGCTGGCGCAACACAATAGACGCGTTCACCGCGCCGCTGATGGAGGCGTCGAAGAAGTTGGGGCTTCCCACCATGGCGACGACGGCGCCGGTGTGCGGATCCAGCGCTACCAGGGCCGCGTCATTGGTGTTATGGTCTGGAGAGTTATCAGTCGGCGTTTGCAACTGTTCAAGCCGCGCGCGAATGATGTCCTGCGCGGACTCATTCAACGCCAAGTCGAGTGTGGTCGTCACAAGGACGCCTCCGCGCGGGAGCAGTTCGACGCCATATCTTTCCTCGATCCAGTGACGCACGTAGGTGACAAAGTGAGGCGCCCGGATTGAGAAGGGGATCGGGGCGTAGCTCAGGCGCGCCTGTCTGGCCGTCTGCCCCTCTTCATTTGTGATTAGCCCCTCTTTCACCATCAGATCAATAACGACGCCCTGGCGTCGCCTGGCTGCATCCGGATCGTTGAAAGGATCATACGCAACGGGTGACTGGGGCAATCCTGCGAGTAGCGCACATTCCGCAAGGTCCAATTCCGCAGCGCTTTTTCCAAAATAAGTGCGCGCGGCAGCCTCGATACCGTACGCCAGATTGCCGTAATACGTCTCATTCAGGTAGAGTTCCAGGACTTCGTCTTTGCTGAAGCGCTGGGCAATCTGCCAGGCCAACAGGGACTCGCGAATCTTGCGAAGTAACGTGCGCTGGTTTCTTTCATCGGAGTCAAGCACCAGCATGCGCGCCAGTTGCTGTGTAATTGTGCTTCCGCCCGCCAGCACCTCGCCGCCCTGAATATTGATCCACAGAGCGCGCGCGATCCCGACGATGTCCACTCCGGGATTACTATAGAAGTTGGCGTCTTCAACGGCGATCGTCGCCCTGCGCAGCGCAATTGGGATGTGGTCAAGCGCCAGCGGCGTATGATGCCCCACCCTCGGATCGATGATCTCATACAACAGCAACCCGTTGCGGTCGACTATTTTGGAGCTTGGGGCTTGCGCGCGTTGATGCAGATCGTCAATGGAGGGCAGTGTAGCCCACAATACCAGTAGCCCGGCCACTGGAACGATCATCAGACCCAGTAAGATTACCCTGAAAACAACCTTGCTGCGAGTGCTGATTCTTCTCATATCGGAAATGTGCGGTCTGGAACATTATAATCATGCGCGAATAACAAGAAGTGAATCCGATAAGGACACAAAGCCATTTGGAGCTACATCAAATGCCAGAACATATTAAGCTATTCATCCCCGGCCCTATCGAAGTCCGGGAAAGCATTCTCCAGGCGCAGGTCAAGCCGATGATCGGCCATCGCGGCAAACCCTTCGAGCAGCTTTTCGCAAGCACCCAGTCAAAACTACGCGCGGTGTTTTACACGAGCAAGCGCGTCCTGGTCAGCACCTCCTCCGGCACAGGCATGTGGGAGGGCGCGGCGCGCAATTGCGTGACTGACAACCCCGCAACCGGCGTGCTGGCTACGGTCTGTGGCGCATTCAGTGAGCGTTGGGCGGATGTCTTTGAACGCAACGGTAAAACGACGACGGTGATCAGTGTGGCTGAAGGCAAAGCCATCAAACCCGAGCAGGTGGCCGATGCAATCAAGGCGCATCCCGCGCCCTTCGACGCCATCGCGATTGTTCACAACGAAACCAGCACGGGTGTGATGAACTCGCTGGCCGATATCGTCAAGGTTGTCAAGGAACTGTCACCTGAGACGCTCATTCTCGTGGACGCGGTGAGCTCACTTGCCGGTGTGAAGATCGACTTTGAGGGTCTTGGGCTCGATGTGCTGCTGACTTCTTCTCAGAAGTGTTTCGGTCTCCCGCCGGGGCTTGCCTTTGCAGCGGTCAGCGATCGCGCCATGAACCGCGCCAAAGGCATTAAGAACCGGGGGTATTACTTCGACTTCGTCGAACTTGAGAGCTTCCTGGTCAAGAACAACACCCCTGCAACTCCCGCAATCTCGCTGCTCTACGCGCTGGATCAGCAGTTAACGGACATGCTCACGGAAGGACTGGACGCGCGTTTTGCGCGGCATGCACACCTGGCCGACCTCACGCGTTCATGGGCGCTATCACGCGGGTATGCCCTGTTTGCTGAGCCGGGATATGAATCACAAACCGTGACCTGCGTGTCCAACACCCGAGGCACTGACATTGGGGCATTGAACAAGTACCTGGCCACGCGACATATGAACTTGTCAGATGGTTATGGCAGTTTGAAAGGCAAGACCTTCCGCATCGCCCACATGGCCGACCTGCAGGAAGCCGATATGCAGGAACTGTTCAGCGCCATCGACGACTGGGGATAGGGGGCACGGGTCAGGGGCCAGTTTAATGTCCCCTGACCCCTTCCTACTGTCCCGCCTGCATCATAGTGCCCAGGCGCACACGGGACTGCGCAAACAGGGCGTCGTTGCCGGCTGCCTGCGCCAGATCAGCGCTTTTCTGGAGATCGGCCATGGCTTCGACGCGTTTGCCCATCCCCTCATAGCCAGTGGCGCGAATATAGTAGGCTTCAGCGTTATCAGGATACTTCGCCAGCACCGTGTTCGTGTCCGTGATGACATGGGCTGACTCGCCAACCCGGACAAACGTGATCGCTCGCTCCAGGTAAAAATCCTTGTCTGAAGTTGCGTTTGCCAGCCCAAGCGCGTAACTCTTCGCGCTGCCGGTAAGATCGCCTGTCTTTTCGAGCAGTATGCCCTTCCAGATCAATAGATCGGTGTTGGTTGGCATCTTGAGCAGCGTGCTGTCGATAGCCGCCACGGCGCCAGGGACATCGTTGACTTGCAGCGACCGTGTGGCCAGAGCGACCGCATCGCCAACTGGATCCGGTGGGAACAACACGGGGCGCGCAATATACCCCGCAATGAGGATGACGATAAAGATGCCGATGGTAACACCGATGCGTTTGAGCAACCGGCTGCGCATCGCGTCAAGCACCTGATCCAGCTGCCATATGGGCAACGCAAAATCCTGTGCGGCAGTCTTGCGAAAGTCGCTATAGCTCTGCCGTCCGCCTAGTGAATTGACAACATCACGGGCGTATCGAACGATGCGGTCATCAATCGTCACCAGACGCCCCATCTCTCCACGCACATCGGCGCTCTCTGCAGTCAATTGACTTGCCAGGTGATGTGCGGCGTCCGCGTCAAGCATGAGCTGACGAGCATTGTGTGTATTCAAGGAGGCGAGCGATTCCTCGCAGCCGTCAATCAATAAGCGCAGCCTGTCGGCATCGTTAATCGGTCCAATCGCCTGTGATAGTTTTCCCATGGCCCTTCTTAACTACTATGCCGGAAGTGCATAATGTCGCCGTCCTGGGCGATGTATTCTTTGCCCTCAAGACGGAATCTTCCCTTGTCGCGCGCAGCGGCCATGCTGCCGAGTGTGACAAAATCGTTATAGCCAACGGTTTCAGCGCGAATGAACCCCTTCATAATGTCAGTATGAATTGCGCCGGCACATTCCAACGCCGTTGAACCCCGGTGAACTGTCCAGGCGCGCACCTCGTCTTCACCGACGGTAAAGAACGATTGCAGCCCAAGGATGTCGTATGATTTCCGCAAAGTCTTGCTGAATCCCGGCTCGTCGATGCCAAAATCCGCGAGGAAAGCCTGCGCCTCCTCGTTTGAAAGCTCCGCCAGCTCCGCTTCAATCTTACCTTTCATCGTAAGCACGGCAGAGGTCGGATAGGAGGATTTAATCGGCGACGGCCAGTTGTCCTCGCCTTCGTTGACGATCACCAGCATCGGTTTGATCGTCATCAACCCGTATCCACGTAAGTCACGAATTTGCTCTTCGTCGTACCCCAGCGTGGATAACGGCTGCTCTGCCTCCAGCGTTTCGCGCATCTGCTGGAAAACCGGCAATTCGCGCGTCAGCAAATCCTTATCTTTCCCACCCTTTTTTAAGCCCTCGTCAATGCGTTGGAGCCGCTTCTCAACCGCCACCATATCGAGCAACAGGAACTCGGACTCCAACTGGCTCAAATCGCGGACTGGATCCACCGTATTATTCGGATGGGGCACACCCTCGTCCTTGAAAGCGCGCACTACTATCGCCAGTGCGTCCATTGTCGCAAGTGAATTCATCAGCGGCCCACTGATGCCCTGCGACTGGCTCATCTCGCGTTCGCTGCCGCTGATGTCCGAATACCGCACTTGCGCATAAATCGTCTTGCGCGGCTTAAACATCCTGCTGAGCGTATCGACGCGCGCATCTGGCACGTTGACTGCCGCCGTGAAGACTTCGAGTTTCGCCGACCCGGCGACTCCTGTAGGGCGTTTTGCCTTTGTGAGGGCGTTAAATAGGGTGGTCTTGCCACTCAATGGGAGACCGATGATGCCAATTTGCATGGTGTGTCTTTACCCAGGCTGACTGCGCGTCAGATGCAACGACAGCCTGGATATTCCTTTTCTATTGCTTTCCTAAAGGATTCAAAGCAATGAATCCGTTAGGATGGTTTTACTTCTTCAGCGGGTGCGGCCTCGCCAGCTTCAGGCGCAGGCTCGGCAGTCTCATCCGCTTTCACTTCGTGTGCCGGCTTGGGCTCAGCGCGTCTCGCTACTTCGTCGTTCAGCTTCTTTAAGCTATCAACCAGCCCCATGTGCATCTCCGTGAGCACCTGCGGCCCGTGCGCGGTCTGCCAGGCGTCCTTCAACGTCTCTCTGGCTTTCTTCACGTGATGGTCGGCCTGCGTCTGTTCTACAGCAGTGCTGATCTGCTTGCTGAGTTGTTCAAGCCCGGACTTCAGCTCACGCTCGACAGTCTTGCGTTCGTCGGATTCCCAGGTCGCCTTTAATAGCTTACCGAGGTTTTCACCCAACCGGTTCAGTTCTGTCGCTAGATCAGACTGCCCGCTCGCATTCTGCGCTGGTTTTTCCTGTTGATTTGATTCAGTCATGTTGTCCTCCATTCTGGACAGTGAATACTGTCACTATACAGAACAAATCATAGAGGAATAATGGCGTCTTTCCTGACGCTGATATGACGTTTCACTCTTCAGTGTGATCCATCCATTTCGGTTTTTCGATTTTGATGAGCACCGTATTGCCTTCGATCGTAACCGGGTACGTTCGCAGCTTTGGGCCGCCCTTAGGGTAAGCGCATTCACCGGATCGGATATTAAACCGATAATAATGCACAGGACAATCCACTTCTTCCTTGGTCAACCAGCCTTGCGCGAGGTCGCCAAGCGCATGTGGGCAGATTGCTGAAAAAGCGACGACATTGTATTGGCCTTGTTCGGTCTGTCCTTCTAACAATGTCAGAACGACCGGTTGACCTTTCACCAATACTCGTTTCAGCTTGCCATATCCCAATTCTGACACCTTGGCAACCGGCGCCAAACCGTCGTCACGCTCGTGGGAATCCTTGTTAAACAGCCTGTTGAGCATCTTTTGAATTATAGCCCAGCCACCGCGCCATCCAATCCGCCAACTGCGCCATTTCCTGTGGGAATAGCAGTGGCGAAACATGCGTCGCCTGTGGGACCAGCAAAAGAGTGCGTTCCGGCAATGCAACCTCGAATAACCGTTGTGCATTCGCCACAGAAACCGCCGCATCGCTGGTTCCGTGAACGATCATTGTGGGACGGCTACCGATAGCGCGCATCGCTGTCAGGATATCGAGTCTCTTAACCATCCCGGCTAGATCCTCGCCAAACCAGGCGCCTTTTAGCCTTTTATACTCGCGCAGCAGGGTATACAACGAACCCTCGCGCAATAATCCGATGTTGCGCGGTAGGTAAAGCAGGCGAGTGAACTCCTTAACAAAGACGCGTCGAGTGACCGGTTCCAGTTCAACGGGCGTCGAGATCGTCGCCAGGCATTTGATGCGCGGGTCAGCCGCGGTCAGGTCTGCAAGCAAGTCACCCCCGAAACTAATTCCGCAGGCGCCAACAGCGCTCACGCCGAGTTGGCTGACCAGCCAGTCCAGGGCGCTACGACATGCTGCCCGTCCGTTCGCAACCGTGATGGGAACGCTTTGAAAGTCGCCATGGCCTGGCGGATCGATTGTAAGTATTGCGATTCGCCGGCGCAGCAATTCGTCAAACAGGCGCCACTTGAATGTCATCCGGGTATCCCCTGCCCCACAGACCACCAACACAGCCAGTCCATCGCCGCTCTGTTTCCCTGTCCCCCAATCCGTGGGCATGAAGAAGGTTGCGGGCATCAGTGTGTCGGCAGTCGTTGCATTCTGGGCGATGTGCGTCATGCGCACTGGAATCGTCACTTCAGCGACAGAGGCGCCTTCACTTTTCAACGCAGCCACGAAGTGTTTGCTTGGATCCCAGCCCGGATTTGTGACTACGCCAAATACAAGCAGCACCATCCATGCAAGCGGTAAACACACAATGAGGCTGATCACCAGATCCACAATGGGCGCATCGACGACAAAATACACACCCACAGTAAACATCAGGATGCCAAAAATGATGCCCGGGCCACTCAGGCGACCAGTCAGCGACGCACCCCGCAGGTGGAAATACACGCTGACTAATTGGAGCAAACCCAGGACAAGGAGGAATGTTGCAATAGTTACCACGATGATTTTCAAGTGCTGCGCCATATTTCATTGCGCGAGCGCTACATGCCACTAAGTGTAAATGGGCCCGGCTGGATTCGAACCAGCAACCCACGCCTTATGAGGGCGCTGCTCTGCCGTTGAGCTACGGGCCCAAGCGTACTTGGGTTGCCCAAGAGTACTTTGGGGCCCAAGCATACATGAGCGCCCAAGAATATATTACTGATTCTAGATGCGCACAAAAATAAAGTCAATCCCACTTTAATAGTTTGACAGAATCGCTGCGCATAACGCGCTGCGTTCCACCAGGCTGGAAACGACAACATGCTCGTGCACAGCATGCGCCCCGTCGCCAACGGCGCCAAACCCATCCATGGTCGGCACACCAATCGCAGATGTAAATGATGCATCGCTTCCGCCGCCACTGGGGCCGTGATCAACCGTGATGCCAATCGCATTGCCAATGGCTTGTATTCGTTCGACGATTGCCAGTCTTTCAGCATTACATTCCATCGGCAAACGGTTAAACTCTCCTTGAATCTCAAGCGTGGCGCCAGGGAGCACCGGTTGCAATGAATAAATGGTTCGTGTGATCCACGCAGCATCCTCAATCGTCATTGCGCGTGTATCAACGATGAGCGCGGCAAAATCGGGCACCACATTGCTCACACCGCCGCCCTTGAAGTCGCCGACGCTGAACGTTATGCCTCTTGAATAATCTGTCAAAGCTTGCAAGCGGATGACCTGACGCGCGAGTTCCTCGACAGCATTGATCCCTTTCTGATGTTCGGCGCCGGCATGGGACGCTCGCCCGCGCGCTGTTATTTGGAAATCCCCTACCCCTTTGCGGGATGATTTCAGGCGCCCATCGGGAAGCGCCGGTTCCATCACCATCGCCAGTGTCGATCCGCGCGCAGTTTCTTCAATGAGATGTCGCGATGACAAGCTCCCAACCTCTTCATCAGATGTAAACAGAACGCGAACCTCGCGCGAGTGACCAATGCCTGTTGCTTGCAACGCTCTGATCGCGAACAACGCGATGACGTGGCTGGCCTTCATGTCGTAAACCCCAGGGCCGTACAGTTTTCCATCATCAAGCCGAGTGGGGCGGCGCGCGAGTGTTCCAGCAGGGTGGACTGTATCCATGTGCAGGATCAGCGTGATCGGAGAACCGCCTCCTGCATTCAAGACACCCAGAATGTGATTACCGTAGGCGCCTTGCGGAAACTCGGTAACCGTCGCGCCAAGCCGGCGCAACTCAAGGCTCAACAATCTACCGACCCGGTCAACCCCTGCTTTATCCACAGTGTTGCTCTCTATGCCGACAATCTGCGCCAGCAGATCCGTCATCTCCTGAAGCTGATTGTTAAGATACTGTCGGATTTGTTCCATAGGGTGACTTCAATCACAGGGCTCAGGTTTTAGCCGCGACATGAGCGTGTGATAAAAATAGTCGGGGGACTGCGCGCGCAGAAATTTCGTGAAATATTTGCTTGCCTGCACTACCACTCGGTCGCCGTTTCGCAATGTCAGCTCATCCTGCCCATCATTCGTCAGAATTGCCTGATGATCCGTGCCGACAAACATCTCAACGATCGATCCCTGTGACAGCACAATTGGCTTGTCGAGGCTCAAATGCGGCGCAATGGGCACCAGCACCATATTCCGGAGCGTGGGCGGCAGAATCGGGCCTCCGGCAGCAAGGGCATACGCCGTGCTCCCCGTGGCCGTGGCAACGATCAGACCATCGCACGCATAAGTCGTCAACAGACTGTGATCCACCACCGTTCGAACCCGCACGATCCGCGCAAGTGTTCCACGACTGATGACGACGTCATTGAGCGCATCACGGCTGCCCATCAGTTCGGTTTCACGGAACGCTTCAGTGTGCAACATCATGCGCTCCTCGATCCAGTGATCCCCATCGATCATGCGCCGCAGACTCGTTCTCCAGTCGCTGAGTTGCATCTCCGACAGAAACCCGAGTCGCCCCATGTTGATAGAGGTCACCATGACGCCGTGGCGTGTGGCGACGCGCGCGGCGCGCAACGTGCTCCCATCGCCGCCCAGGACGACGAGCAAGTCGAGGTTGCTGATGATTGTCTCGATTGAAGGGGTATCCCACGTGCTGGCGCGATACGCCGTTATCCCCCACTCACGCAACGCGGCGACCACCTGTTCAGCAACTTCCGTTGTCTCGGCTATCTTGGGATGACTCAGTACACCAACGCGATTAATTGACATAGGTTACGGACTCAACAGAATCAGACCAGTATGTGGCGGCATGACCACCTTCGTGATCGGGTCAGTGGCGCCAAGAGTATGATACGCCGTATCAAATACCGTCTCTTTTTTATCACTCGTCGGATTCACAAGTGCCATGCCTTTCGTGAACAACCGGCGATAAATACCACTGGAGAGTTTTGAATACGCCTCCTGGGGAGAACCGATTGGCGCCGCCAGCACTGGATCCGAGGAATATACCAGGGAACCGCCTGGGTCAAATTGAAAATAGGTGCTGCTTCCATTCTTTCCGAGAAGATACGAGGCAACGCTGTAGTCCAACCACGCTTTTATCGTGTCGGTAAGCGCGTCAGTCGTCATGAAGCGCGTGCTGATCAAAACGACCTTGCCGTCTTGTGATATTGCCGACAAATAGTCGATATCCTTTTTCCAGTTTGACTCCGACTTATAGTCGGTGGTTGCGCTGATTGGCGCGCGCAGGAATTCGTCGATGTGTATACCGTCACCGATTGACGCCAGATCTTGCGTAACTGCGGGTTTGACGTTATAGGCTGTGCCATCCTCCCATGCATACCCGCCAATAATCATGAGTTTGCCCGGTATGCGCGCTCGAATAGCCCGTAATAGCCCATCAACTGCGTCCTGCCGTTGCTGATCCGTGAATTTGGTTGTGCCTGTGTACACAGGCGTGTTATCCGCGCGGATTAAGTCGGTTCCTGCTCCGTCAAGCAGTATGCCATCATAGCGCCCATCGCTTACGAGGTTGAATACATCGTTCGCCAGTTGTGAAATCACCTCACTGTCGCGTATATTCAGCAGCGGTTCAGCGGGGTCGACAGTGCTATACGCTACCTTACCGTTCTTGTCGTACAACACCCATGTGGCGTGATTCGCGAGCACATCCGTAATCACGCCCATGATTCCATAGTAAACCTGGCGTTTATTCAAGCTTACCAGCGCCAGGTTTGTCTTCTGCATCGCTAACGCCGCATCACCTGTGGCAACATCAACAACGCCTGTGAAGTTCTGCGTGGAAGCGATCTTGTCGCTCCATAGCCCGATTGCCGACGTGCTTTCCAGCGGCATCTTCTTTGGCACAACCGTCGGCGGGATCGCGGTGGGTTTAGCCAGCGGCAGCGGCGTCGGGGTTGCGCTGGGTTCCGGGAGCGGCCCAGCGGTAACGTAGGCTACGGGTGATGGATAAAGGCTCTCCTGTTGTCGCACAGTTAACGGCGCGCAAGCAGTCAACAAGCATATGATCAACAACAACGCGACTCTACGCATCATACGCCAAATGCATCCCGCAGTTTATCGAAGAAACCCTTTGCCTGTTGCGGCACGACTTCCTTACCCAGAGTCTTTGACAACTCCATGAATAGACGGCGCTGCTCGGCCGTCAAAGCTGCAGGAATCTTGACATCGACAATCACGATCTGGTCGCCTCGGATCGAGCGACGCAGATGCGGCACTCCTTTGCCTTTGACGCGGAAAATATTGCCGCTCTGGGTGCCTGGAGGTATCGACAGCTTTTCCTTGCCATCGACTGTCGGGACTTCTATCTCATCACCCAGCGCAGCCTGTGCGATGTTGATCCCGATTTCAACAATGATGTCCTGGTCTTTCCGGCGGAAATAGGCGTGGGGCGCAACATTGATGACTACATACAAATTGCCGGGCGGGCCGCCATTGGCGCCGGGTTCGCCCTCATTGTTCAGGCGAATCTGCGTGCCATTATCAACACCCGCCGGGATGCTGACAGACAATGACCGCGTTGAACGAATCTGTTTCTTGCCGCCGCACTGTTTGCAGGGAACTGCTATAACCTCGCCGCCCCCGCCGCAAGTCGGGCAGGTCGTCACACTGACGAACGAGCCCAGGATGCTCTGTTGCATGCGGCGAACTTCACCAGTGCCGTTGCAGGTGCGGCATTTGCTTGGCGTGGTGCCCGGTTCCGCCCCGCTGCCGGTGCAACGCGAGCAGGACTCGTTCCGGACAACCTCAATCTCCTTGTCTTCACCAAAAACGGCTTCAAGGAACTCAAGCTTCAGATCGTAACGCAGGTCGGCGCCGCGCCGGGGGCTGCGCCGTTGTTGCGCTGCGCCTGAGCGATTAAATCCACCGAAGAATTCGTTGAATATATCGTTTATATCGGTGAAGTTGCCAAAATCGCCCTGCCCTGGCGCCGCTCCGCCCGAACGGAAAGCCGCATGCCCGTATTTGTCATACGCGGCGCGCTTTTGCTCGTCGCTCAGGACCTCATACGCCTCGTTAATCTCCTTAAACCTGGCCTCAGCAGTGGGGTCCTTGTTTACATCCGGATGGAACTGGCGCGCAAGTTTGCGGAATGCCTTTTTGACGTCGTCCGGGCTCGCGTCACGCGGCACACTGAGTAACTCATAGTAGTCTTGATTAGAAGCCATAACTCAAACTTAAGATTGCCGGCAACCAACGATGCAACACCAACTCACACTGCTGATCACCCTATAACTCACCCGGTTGATGGCGCGCGCGCAGTTCGACCTATGCGCGCGCCATCGCCACTTAATCCTACTTCTCGCGGAATTCGCCGTCTACGACATCGCCTTCAGGTGGTTGCTGGGGGCCGCCTGGCTGATCACTCGACCCCTCTGTCGATCCCGCCCCTGGCTGCTGCTCGTACATGCTTGCGCCGACAGCCGAGAAAGCGGTCTTCAATTCATCCGTGGCCTTGCGGATTACGGCTGGATCGTCCGAATCAAGCAAACTCTTCAGCGTCGAGATTTTTGACTGTAGATCAGTCTTTTTGTCAGCAGGAATCTTGTCGCCGCTATCCTTGATGAACTTCTCCGCCTGATAGGACGCATTATCGGCTTCATTGCGCGCTTCGATCCGTTCGCGGCGCGATTGGTCCTCGGTAGCATGCGCCTGACCTTCGCGCACCATCCGATCGATTTCATCCTTCGACAACCCGGACGATGCCTGGATAGTGATATGCGCCGTCTTGGCGGTCGCCTTGTCGCTGGCCTGCACATTCAGGATGCCATTGGCATCGATGTCGAATGAGACTTCAACCTGCGGCACACCGCGCGGCGCCGGTGGAATGCCGTCAAGGATGAAGCGTCCCAGGGACTTGTTGTCCGCTGACATCGGACGTTCGCCCTGAACCACGTGGATTTCAACACTGGTTTGCATGTCGCTAGCCGTGCTGAAAATCTGGCTCTTCTTCGTTGGAATGGTGGTATTGCGCTCGATCAATGCTGTGGCAACGCCGCCCAGCGTCTCGATGCTGAGAGTCAGTGGCGTAACGTCTAACAGCAATACGTCGCGCACTTCACCACCCAGCACACCCGCTTGAATCGCCGCGCCTATGGCGACAACTTCATCCGGGTTCACACTGCGGTTCGGTTCCTTGTTAAACAGCTTCCGGACGGTTTCCTGCACCCGCGGCATTCGCGTCATGCCGCCCACCAGCACAACCTCGTCAATCTTGCTGGCATCCAGCCCGGAGTCTGCAAGCGCCTGCTTGCATGGGCCGATGCTGCGCTGCACCAGGTCTTCAGTCAACTGCTCAAGCTTCGCGCGCGAGACGCGCGTCACCAAGTGCTTCGGGCCGGTCGCATCTGCCGTGAGATAGGGCAGGTTGACTTCAGTCTCCATCACCGTCGACAGCTCGATCTTCGCTTTCTCCGCGGCTTCCTTCAAGCGCTGCAATGCCTGGCGATCCGCCTTTATGTCGATGCTGGTTTCCGAGCGGAAAGTGTCGATCAGATAATTCATCACGCGGTTGTCAAAGTCGTCGCCACCAAGGAAGGTATCGCCGTTGGTTGCCTTGACCTCAAACACGCCGTCACCGACATCCAGCACGCTGACATCGAACGTGCCACCACCCAGGTCATACACGACAATCGTTTCGTCCTTCTTACGATCGAGGCCGTAAGCCAGGGAAGACGCGGTTGGCTCGTTGATGATGCGCATTACCTCGAGTCCTGCAATCTTGCCGGCATCTTTGGTGGCCTGGCGCTGCGTGTCGTTGAAATAAGCAGGAACGGTGATGACCGCCTGGGTCACCGGAGCGCCCAGATAAGCTTCGGCGTCAGCCTTGATCTTCTGCAGGATCATGGCGCTTAACTCCTGCGGTGAGTACTCTTTACCGCCGAGGATGACGCGACAATCGCCATTTGGCGCCGCAATCACTTTATAGGGCACCATCTTGAGCGCGCGTTGCACCTCCATGTCGCTGAATTTGCGACCCATGAAGCGCTTTATTGAAAAGATTGTGTTCTCTGGATTCACAATCGCCTGGCGTTTTGCGACCTGTCCGACCATGCGTTCACCGCTCTTTGGATTTACGGCGACCACCGATGGAATCAAACGAGATCCCTCAACACTTGGGATGACGGTTGACTCACCGCCTTCCATAACTGCAACGACGCTGTTAGTCGTTCCAAGGTCAATTCCAATTATCTTAGCCATTTTCTATGCCTTTTCGCTGTCAACTGCGGCACCCACGCCAACCCTCTGCCTGGAGAACCGCCCCAATATCCTCATTAAACTCAATTAACGGGCGACTCGCACCAACGTCGGTCTAACGACGCGATCCCCAAGTTTGTACCCGCGCTGCAGTTCCTCGATGACGCGCCCACTTTCGACGCCTTCCGCCTCATCATGGCTCACCGCCTCGTGAATCGACGGATCAAAGGTGTCGTTGCGCTTGACTTCGATAGACTTAATCCCCTCGCTCTCAAGGATCAACTGAAGTTTGCGATGAATCAACAGCACTCCCTCAATCCAGGTCATGTCGCGCAAGGCTACCGGCAATGTCTTTGTCGCCCGTTCAAAGTCATCCAGAACTGGCAACAGTCTGGCAATCGTCATGCTGGTGTGCAAAGCGCGCTGAGCGGCATTTTCTGAATCCTGACGCTTTCTGTAATTCGAAAACTCGGCCCTTGCCCGTTGCCACCCGTCCAGGTACTCCGCCGACTTCGCCTTGACTTTCTCAAGCTCGGCCTTAAGCGCCTCTATTTCAGCAGCCCGGGCATCCACCTGTGGCGTCGCCGTTTCTGGCGCAGCCTGCGTATCCTCGGTTGATGCTGTTGCTGAGACATTTGCAGCATCTTGTGTGTTTACTTCCATTTAGTCATTCACCTCGTTCATTTGATGTAAGCACGTAATCATTAGATATAAACTGGCGATTGTGCTGTCGCCGTAGACTTACTCCATATACAGATCGCTGACCAGGTCGCTCATCAGGTCAGCAACATACTTAACCGCGCTGATCGCGCGACCATAGGGCATCCGGATTGGTCCGAGAACACCCAGTGCGCCTGTTGCAAATCCCTCTACCCCGTAGCGCGCCAGCACCATGCTGCACGAGCTGAGCTCGCGCCAGCGACCTTCACCGCCAATCAGCACCTGCACCGTTCCAACGCGGGATGTCATTGCGTATTTGAGCAAATCCGGCTCTTCCATCGCATCAACCAGTGCTCTGGCGTCATTCTGGCTTGTAAACTCTGGTTGCCGCAATACCTCGGTTAAGCCATCCCGGTAAACATCCCGATTCGGCGGCGCGCCGTCAGCAATCAACTCAAGCACCAGGTTCATCACATCGGCTTCGAAATCAAAGACATCGCCGAGTTTTGGCCGAATGCCTTGCGCATCCAACCCGGCAAACCGCCCGTTCAGCTTCGCCGCGACCTGGCTGAGTATCTGCTGGCTCATCGGTTCCTTCAAAGTGAGCACGCTCTGGCGCACCGTGCCGCCCTGAAACACGAGTATCAGCAGAACCAGGTGCGACTGGGTCGAGATCAACTCGATGTGCCTCACCCTGGGTTGATCCAGTTGCGGGGCGCTGACAAGCGCCACGGCTCGCGCCGAACGCGCCAACACGACTGCTGCCAGTTGCATCCACTGCGCAACTTCCAGTTTGGCCTGATGAAACTGATGCCGGATGGTGTTCTTCTCATCGGTGGGAAGCTCAACATCTCCCAGCAAACGTTCGACAAAATATCGATAGCCTTTATCGGTTGGAATTCGACCGGCTGACGTATGCGGGTGCATCAGATAGCCAAGTTCTTCAAGCACAGCCATTTCATTGCGGATGGTTGCGCTTGACAAGTACAGGCCGGAGCTTTCCAGCACCGCTTTTGAACTGACCGGCGCAGCTGTGGCAACATAATTGTGGACGATCAGATTAAGTATCGCCTGCTGCCGCTGACTTAGGTCGAATTGTTCCTCATCCATATTTATGTCTACCTATTAGCACTCCACACGCAGAGTGCCAATAGACCAACTTTAAATAATACCATGTACTGCAATCAGTCGTCAAGTTCGGGTAAAAATCAGCGGTGAGAGGATCGTAACACTCGACTAACCCTCTACGAGGAAATCAAAAAGGAGCACGCCCGCCGTCCAGAAGATGATCGCAAACGCGATAACAACCCCAAACCACGAACCGTAATCAGCCCATGGGATCGCGTCCATGAAGCCAGAGGTGACGATCACGGAAGCGACGACCAGCGGAACAGCCAATGGGAATAGCAGAATTGGAAGGAATATTTCTCTGGCGCGTGTGCTGGCAGCCATAACCGATATTAACGTGCCGGCGCCTGAGTAACCTATCACGCCAACGATGACCGTAAGAATCACACCCGGCTGCAACAGCGATTCATCCAATAGAATCGCGAGCACTGGCACGACCACCAGTGATATCAACAGCGTAAACAGAACATTCGAAACAGCCTTTCCAACAAAGATCACACTGCGGTCGCTGGGTGTGAGGAGCAGACCATCGATACACTGATTAATCTGCTCAATCGACATGGAATGCCCCAGCCCGAGGGTTCCAGCATAAACAAGTATGACCCACAGTATGCCTGGCACAAGGGGTTTCAGTGAATCTACCCGCAAACGCAGTGCAAAGTTAAACAGGATGATTGACATTACCGCAAATACGAGCATGGCAGTGGATGCCTCGCGCGTGCGCAGTTCAACCAGGATATCCTTGATAATAATGGCTCGGACTTGTTGAAAGTAGAGTCGCATGGCTTGTATCCTTTAGAACAGTGGAATTTCAACCCACAAGCTTTTCGATTCTCTCAGCGGAAATGTCTTGACACAACTCACCCGCGACTTTACCGCCCTTAAGAATCACCGCGCGCGTAACGCCGTCCAGACTTCGACCGTATTCATGTGTCGTCATAATTACGGTCCTGCCTGCAAGCGCAAGCTCATTCAACAGCGATGAAAGCGCGTGAGCGGACTTTTGATCCAGGCCCGTATAAGGCTCATCCAGCAACAATAGTGGGGGATTATGCAGTATTGCTCGCGCGATAGACAATCGCTGAACCATCCCCCGCGAAAAGGTGCGGACGGGATCGCGCGCGCGGTGTTGCAGATCAACGCGTCGCAAGACCATGTCAATCGGCGTGTCGGAACCAGGCGAGCTCGCATTGCAGACATCAGAAACGCCATACATGCGCGCGTAAAACTGCAAATTCTCTTCTGCCGTCAAGTCCGGATACACGAGTGTATGGTGTGAAACTACGCCCAGTTTTGCCCGGGCGCGGTTCGCTTCGGTCAATGCGTTAACGCCGTCAACCACCAACTGGCCTTTTTCAGGCTTAATCAGGGTCGCACACACTCGCAGTAATGTAGTCTTGCCTGTGCCGTTTGGCCCTAAAATCGCGACGAACTCGCCTTTCGTGACGCGCAAAGAGACATCCCTCAGAACAGGGCGCATGCCATATGACTTGGTGATATTCAGAGCGTCAAGCATGGTTGTGTCGGACGCTTACTCCCAAATCTCGCGGAGGTCGTCTTTCATCTCCTGACGAGAAGCTTGATACTCCGCCTCTTTGATCTCTCCCGCTGCATAACGGCCATCCAGTTCGGAAATCTCGTGAATTAAAGCCGCTCTCTCCTTCGCCAGGTCAACCTCAATCCCCTGCCACTTTCGAATTCGCGCGACCATAAAGACACCTCCCGCGATAGCCAATAAGAGGGCGACAAGTCCAAAGGCGATTGCGATGTTGTCCTCACCAGGGACCCCGACGCTACGCGGTTGCCCGGTCATTGTAAAAGCGGCATCGGCGCCTGCCTTGAGATCAGGTCTATCGGGCGAATACAGTCGTATGCTGGTTGACTGGATCGGTTGCAGCCCCTTGTCCGTCATACTAGTGATGCGCATCACGTTATCCGGCAGGAACACATCCCAGTTCTTGACGGGATAAGACATTGTGCGCGCAATGGACTTGCTGTTGTGGTACGGCAAATCATAAATCATTGCAATCGTTGACGCTCTCTGACCCGGTGGAACTGCATCGCTATCATAAATCGTCTGGCCATCCTCGCCTAACGAGAATCGTTCACCCAGACCTGGACCGTCGAACTTAAGATTGGTTGCATCAGCCGGCAAGCTGACCTTAACGGATCGCAACGTGCCGTCCAGTGCCGGCTTGTCGATATACGCCTTGGCGCTGGAATTCTCAAAGATGTAAAACTCAATGACGTTAACACTACCCTCACCCACAGCCTGCACAAAATAGTGATACTCAGAAACGCTGATCACACTGGGATCAGTGGTCACTTCATACACAGGGAGCGTGCCTGACAGTTCGAGTGTCCCCGAAAACTGCGCGGGTGGCGCGTAAAACCTGGCGCCCGAATAGGTAACAGTCGCCTGGTAAAACAAATTGGGGTCGACCGGCAGCGCGGTAAAGGTTGCCACACCATTTGCATCGAGTAAAACCGTTCGTGAGAGCACCTCGCCAGTCGTGTCATAGGTATGAAGTATGACCGGCAAACCGGTCACCTTCGGGCCGTCCGGGGTTTGATTGACAGCCTGTAAGTGTATGATCCCGTCTCCCGTAATAACGGAACCGGACGCAATAGAAGGGGTGGAATAGCGATAGCCAAATGTGCGCACAAGACTCGCCATTGCCAGACGCGCCGGCTCATCCAGCGTCACTTGCGCGTGCGCGGCGCCCTTGATCATCGCGGCAGACATACTGGACAGGGATGTGCGCGCCATCCACTTGGCGTCGGCAAAAGAGACAACTTTCGCCGCGCCCAGTTGAGGGCCGTCACCCAGGCCTGCAGATCCATGACACGCCTGACAGGTATCGATATAGGCCTGTTGAGTTGCCAGCAACGTGGGGGTGCTCACGCCCATCGCCCATATATAGCTGAGCACATCCCAGCGATCCTGTGGCCCAAGCGACTGGGTAAAGCCAGGCATCAGTTGGTCGATTCGGCCATTAGTCACGACATCAAACCATGCCGCAGGAGTGGCATTTTGTGACAGCGTGGAATTGACCAGTTTCGCCACCTGGCCGCCCTGCGCCTTGATCATGGTTGCGCGCGGGCCATCTCCCTGTCCAGTATCTCCATGACAGGGCTGACACTTGACAGCATAGATCTGGCTACCTTTTGCGACATCAGGCGGCGTGTCCGGCGCCTGATTTTCTATGGCATTAACAGGCATGGAGACCGGCGCGAGCAAATCAGTGACGCGCTTTTGCTGGGCTGGGCTGGAGCATCCCGCCAGGAACATCACGGCAAGGATAACGACGAATGCGCTAAATGAGCTGGGAGTAACAGTGCGGTGATTCATCGGCGTTCGCTTGTTGTTGGGGTTATTTCATCCGCCTTCACAAACTGGCGGCCACAATTAGGGCAAAAACGATCACCAGAACGCGTGGGCGACCCACACGATGGGCAATTCAACTTGGAAGTGCGAACGGAGGCGATGCGTTCTTCGATCTGTGCGTCAAGATCATCCTGTGACTTTAATTGATCAAGTTCGCGCAGTACCGTTGCCCCTCGTTGAACCTGCGCCTCGCGTAGCGTCTTATAGTCATCCCCGTTCAACTTACCAGTGCGGTAGTCAAGGTCAAGCTCGCGTATCGCGCGCACCATCGCTTCACGCTCTGCCTCAAGCGATTGGCGATGACTCGGTGGCTCGACGGCTTGCCGATAGGGCTCCAACAGTGGACTGATGACAAGAACGATGATGACGGTCAGCAGAGCTAAACCGATTAGGATTGTTCCAATACCCATTTATTCGTTATGTGTTTGGCTGCATGCGCGCAACGATTATGACTATGTTGTCTCGTGCTTAGTCGTTCAGCAAACCCTCAACCGTGCTGATGAGTTCCTGCTGTGTCATCGCCTGGATGACGGTCTTGCGTATCACGCCTTTTTTATCGATGAAGAAAGATTCTGGCACCCCGGTGATCTTATAGGCGCGCGAGATGCGCTCCTGGATGTCGTCGCCAATTGCGTAAGAGGTGTCATAGGACTGCAGGTACTTCACAGCTGCGGGTTCAGTATCCAGGTAGTCGACGCCAAGCACCACGAGACCACGATCCTTGTACTGGCGCCACACCTTCTCTAGTGCATCAGATTCCTTGCGGCACTCCACGCACCATGACGCCCAGAAGTTGACCAGCACCACTTTCCCACGTAAATCCGAGAGCTTAATGTTCTCAGGCAGCCCTGCGCGATAGCCCTGGTACAAGCCAATATCGAAATCTGGGGCCAGAGCGCCGGTAGCAGGGCGATTTCCCGGCTGTGTCGCCAACACCATCCCAGTGATAAAAAGACCAATCAGGAGTGCCGACGCAGCTCCCGCGATGATTATAAAGAGTGTCTTGTTTTTCACTTTTGTGCAACCTAAGATTTATTGACTTCTTCCTCAATTCTGGCGGCATAACTGTCAGCGACCTGGGGGACTGCCGTCGTAATCGTCGCGCCTGTCTGCCGCGGCATTGAGATACGCTTGAGAACAATGACTCCCGCGATCAGTATCGCAATCAATATCACTACTGGCGTCACCCACAAAAGCAAAATCACGCCTTCCTTGGGCGGTTCTTGCAACACAGTTGGGCCAAAACGCGTCTTGAAATAATCGATTACTTCTGTCTGGGTCTTACCTGCATCGAGTTGTGATCGAATCTCCTGCTTCCACTGCGTGCACGTGTCTGTAGGGCAATCCGCCAGATTGCGCCCGCCACAGGTCGGGCAGTTCAACAACTTCGCAATGGTGTGCACCTGATCTGATGGGTCTGGCGCTTGCGCGAGTGCCGTGTTCGCCACAATTGCGAACAACATAAAAGCGGCCACGAAAAAACCGATGCGCACTCGCATCCAGGCGCTGGTGTGTCTCATTTAGATGGCGCTCCTACCGTCTGTGGAAGCTGTGCGGTCCGTCTTACAGTGCCAGGTTCTAATTGCCAGAATGCAATCAGGAACCCAAAAATGAGCACAATCCCACCCAGCCAGATCCAGTTAATCAGAGGATTGACGTACACCTGAAATGACGCCGTCGTTCCGGCTGATTCCCAACCAGCCAGAATCACGTACACTTCCTCGTTAAAGCTGCCTGTAATGTCAGCAAGCGTCGCCGTGTATTGCTGCACTGGGTAGCTGTCGCGATGTGGAAATACCGCCCCAATCAGTCCACCATCGCTTGCCGAAGTGACAAGCAGGGCTGCCTGCACTGATTGACAGTCGCTAAACTCACAGGTCACATTACTGATCCCTCGATAAGTGAAGGTATAGCGGCCAGCGCTGAAGCTTTCATTGAGCTTTACGTTGCGAATGACGTCCGTGCCGTAGAACCCCTTCCCAATAGTGCCGACGGCAATCAACACGATGCCGATGTGGATCAGGTAACCGCCATAACGACGTTGGTTCCGGCGGATCAGATGCCATAACGCCGTCGGTATACTTTCGCCGGCAGTGCGCACGCGCGCCTGCACGCCGCGGCCATATTCGAGAAGCGTCTGCACAAACGTGTAAACGCACAATGCCAGACACAAGGATGGGATAATCTGTCCGGGGCCTGTAACGAGCAACACGATCAGTGATAGCACCGCCGCAATAGCCGGAATAATCGACATGCGCCCTATCGCCTGAGCATTTGCCTTGCGCCATGCCAGCAGCGGCGCAATGCCCATGAGAATCACCAGCAGCGCCAGTTGCGGCCCGGCAACCTGGTTGTAGAAGGGCGGGCCAACGGTGATTTTGACGCCGCTAATCGCTTCCGTTATGGTCGGGAAAATGGTCCCCAGGAATATCGTCAGCGCCGTGCTCACGAAAAGCACGTTCTGCAAGAGAAAGATACCCTCTCGCGAGAACCAGGAATCCAGTTTATTTTCGCTGCGGAGCGTGTCAAGGCGCTTAAACCACAGAATGATGGTCCCAGCCAGGATTAAGACCATGAATCCAAGGAACATGGGGCCCAGATTAGACTGCGCGAAAGCATGAACCGAGGTGAGTAGCCCGCTGCGAATGAATGAAGTGCCAAAGAAAATGGACACAAACGTCACAGCCATCAGCAGCACATTCCAGTTCTTAAACATGCCGCGCTTCTCCTGGATCATGGCCGAATGCAGGAATGCCGTCGCGAACAACCATGACACAAATGGCATGTTCTCGGATGGATCCCAGCCCCAGTAACCGCCCCACCCCAACACATCGTGAGCCCAGCGGGCGCCCAGCAAAAGGCCAGAAGCCAGGAACGCCCAGCCCACCAACGTCCAGCGGCGAGACTTGATCAACCACAGGTTGTCACGCCTGCCAACTGCGAGTGACGCGATACAGAACCCAAATGGAATTAAGAAGCTTGTGTAACCCGCATACAACATCGGCGGGTGAATGATCATGCCCGCATGACGCAGTAATGGGTTTAACCCGCGACCATCCGTCGGCGGAAAATCAAAACGCGTGAACGGATTCGCAGCCACCAGATTGATCGCGATAAAGAACAAAGTCACAGTACAGACGACAGCGGTGACGTAAGGAAGCAGTTCCTTGTCCTCTTTCCAACTGCGCAACATGGCCGCGAAAATGAACGCCGAGAGCAGCAGGTTCCAGAACAGTATTGAACCGTTCTGGGAGCCCCATAGTGCGGTGATTCGAAAGAACAGAGGCGTCGCCAGACTTGATACGTCCGCGACGTATTTCACGCTGAAATCAAATGTCAGCAGCGCGTACCAAAGGCCTATACAGGCCGCCAGCACCAGGGGGAACACGAGCATGGCCGCAGTGCGGCCGCTCTGCACCAGCCTTTCGTCGTTGCGCCGGACGCCCAGCAATGACGCGACAACAGCATAAAGACATGCGACACACGAGATGATAAGCGCGATATGCCCAACGTCAGTAATCATTCAATAGCTCGCTTACCTGCTGGCTGTGTCGGCGCTCTGATATTTGGTCGGGCATTGCAGCATCAGTGAATCCTGAGCCTGCCCGGCGTAAAACTTGCCGTCGCCTGACAGTTTGCCAGTGACGATCGCGTGCGCTTCATTTACGAGCGTATCGGGCTTGACGCCCTGGTACACCACCCGTTGTCGCGGCGCTTTGGCGCCATTAGCCAGCAAGTCATCGCGGGAATTGACAACATCAAACTCGAGGTGGAGCGATCCAGCATCGTATTGAATGCTGTCGCCGACGACGACGCCCGTCAGCTTTAGCGACCGTTGGGTTAAGTCCACACCTTGTGCGCGTTGTGCAACGACATCGTTCACCGCAACTTCCATACTGCTATTGCCGGCAACTGCAAACCCCATGATTGCTATGACCGCAATAATGATGATGCCGATTCCTATAATGAACTTTGGTTTCATACTTACCTCTGACGCCTCAAACAATCCATGAAATCAGAACGATATTATTATTGTTGTTATTGTATCAGCTTCAGGCGGCTTGCTTTTTGCGCTGAATCAAGCAAACAAGGCAAGATACATGCCCCAGATGCCAGAAGTCTGGTCCATCCGGGGCATGCGCTTTGACGCCGCAATGTGCGCCGGGTGTGTCTGCGTGGCGCAGTCCGCCCCGTTTATGGGAGCGCTATGGTGCCGTCGGGCCAGCGCGATTGCGTCCACTCAATCACCTGTCCAACGTCTCCGACTGGGTACTTGGCTGCCAGTGTTTCATCGATATCGATCCCCAGGCCTGGTTTATCGTTTGCATACAGGTACCCATTGATCAATTGCGGGCAGCCAGGGAAGACTTCCTGCAACGGGTCTGGAAAGCCCGAAAACTCCTGGATGCCAAAGTTGTGGACAGCCAGATCAAGATGCACGTTCGCCGCATGCCCAACCGGCGACACGTCGCCTGGCCCATGGAAGGCCGTTCGCACGCTAAAGGCTTCACACAACGCGGCCAGCTTACGCGCCGGGGTGATGCCGCCGATATCACTGATATGCACCCGGATAAAGTCAATCAGGTGGTTGACAATCAACGCGCGCCACTCAAGCGGGTGTGTGAACAATTCACCCATTGCCAGCGGGATGGCAGCCTGCTCACGAATACGGGCAAACCAATCCACGTCTTCTGGCGCCAGCGCGTCTTCCAGGAAGAACAGCCGATACGGCTCAAGCGCCTTTGCCAGCCGCACAGCCTCGATTGGCGCGATACGTTCATGCACATCGTGCAGCAACGGTGTGTCAAACCCAATCTTCCCTCGGATGTAATCGAACATCTTCGGAACGGTCAACGCATAGATATCTGGATCAAAGTACGCCCCGGCGTGTGCTCCCTGCGGCCGGCGAGGTTCGCGACCGATACCGCCATATCCACCCAACTGGCAGCGGATGTACATGATGCCCTGCTCTTTGAGCCTCAATACGTTGTCGAGCACTTCCTGCGGATCGCGCCCGTCGGCATGCCGGTACACTGCTACACCCTCGCGTGACTTTCCACCAAGCAGTTGATAGACAGGCATATTCGCCCGCTTGCCCTTGATATCCCAGAGTGCTTCATCGACGCCTGAAATTGCGTTATTCAAAACCGGGCTGTTGCGCCAGTAGGAGTTCTGATAACACAGGTGCCAGATCTCCTCGATCTGATCGACATCGCGCCCGATGAGCAGCGGGCGCAGATGGTCATTGACTGCCGACTCAACCGGGCCAAGGCGCTGGGTAAACGTGGCGCACCCAACGCCGTAAAGGCCGGGCTCTGATGTCTCCACCTTTACCACGCACAAACCGATACCCGCGGGTGCGGTTAAAATAGCTCTGACATTTGTGACTACGATCTTCACGGATTGTCCTCCAAGACTTAGCGTCGCCATAGGGCGATGCGCAGTCGTTATTATCATCTAACTATTGTTCTATACGGATCACACTGATATGTTAAAAATCTATGATCTCGATGAAGCACTGACCGGTATCCTGAAACGTCGACCGATTGATGAGTTTCCGGTCTCGGAGTCGATGCGGCAGCGCACGATTGCGACATTTGGCGCAGACATCCCCCCTCAGGAAGCGGTCAGGCGCATCCTGGGCGACGTGCGCGAACGTGGGGATGCAGCATTGATTGAGTGGACACAAAAACTCGACGGCGTCACGCTGGAAATCGATGCGATTGAAGTCAGCGACACTGACATCGCAGCCGCCTATGACCAGGTGGACAGTGAGACGATTGCGGCGCTTGAACAGGCTGCTGAACGCATCCGGGCTTTTCACGCTCGCCAGCCCTTCCATAGCTGGATGGACACCGACTCTGGCGGCATGCTGGGGCAACTCATTCGAGCATTGGAGACTGTTGGCGTCTATATCCCTGGCGGCAGCGCGCCACTTGCGTCGACGCTCCTCATGACGGCCATTCCGGCTCGCGTTGCGGGAGTCAACGAGGTTATCGTGTGCTCGCCACCCGACCGCAAAACGGGGCGAGTTTCACCCATTACACTCGTTGCTGCCGACATCGCAGATGTCGATACCGTATATGCAGTGGGAGGCGTCCAGGCCATCGGCGCGATGGCCTACGGAACCAATACTGTTCCACGCGTCGACAAGATCTGCGGGCCGGGAAACACATTTGTCGTCCTGGCCAAAAAGGAAGTCTTTGGCACAGTGGGAATAGATGCGTTGCCTGGGCCGACCGAAACCGTCGTTGTGGCCGACGAATCGGCGAATCCCGCCTGGGTCGCCGCAGACATGCTGGCGCAGGCCGAACACACCGGAGGCACCTCCATCCTGATCACCCCTTCGCGGTCTTTTGCAGAGAGTGTCAACCAACACCTTGAGGAGCAGGTTTCCACCCTGTCCAACCAGATCGATATCCTTGAGTCTTTCTCGCGCCGCAGCGGCGCAGTGATCACAGAAGACTTGCTTGAAGCCGTCGCCTACGCGGATGACTTCGCGCCCGAGCACTTGTGCCTGTCTGTCAAGGACCCCTGGGCCTGGGTTGGCAAGATTCACAATGCAGGCGGCGTGTTTGTCGGCGAGCACTCGTATGAGGTGCTTGGCGATTATGTCGCCGGCCCCAGTCATGTGATGCCAACGGGCGGGACCGCGCGCTTTACCTCGCCCTGCAACGTCCTCGATTTCGTCCGCGTGATGAATGTCATTGCTCTGGACGAGCAGACGGCGCGGCAGATTGGCCCGATTGCGATTCAGCTCGCACAGGCTGAAGGTCTGGACGCGCATGCCGCAGCGGTCAAAATCCGTTTGAGCGAGTAGAAGGTTGAGATAACCGTCAGAGGAACAAAGCATGTCCAAATTAGCAGTTATTGCAGTTGGTGGCAACAGCCTCATCGTCAATGAACAGCATCGCGCTGTGCAAGATCAATACGCCGCGACCGTGGAAACTTGTCGTCATATTGCCGATATGCTCGCGATCGGGTGGCGCGTCGTGTTGACGCATGGCAACGGCCCGCAGGTCGGCTTTATCCTGCGCCGCAGCGAACTAGCGCGCCACGAACTGCACGAAGTTCCACTGGACTATTGCGGCGCTGATTCACAAGGCGCGATTGGCTACATGTTCCAACGCGCCATGCGCAACGAGATCGAGCAGCGCATGCGAGCTGGCCAATGGCCTGAGGAGATTGGCAGCATCCATCCGGTCACGCTTGTGACGCAAACGCTGGTTGACGCAGACGACCCCGCGTTTCGCAATCCGTCCAAACCGATTGGCTCATTCATGGACGAAGCCACCGCTCAGATGCGCGCGAGCAAGGAAGGCTGGAACGTTATCGAGGATGCCGGGCGCGGCTGGCGCAGAGTCGTGCCATCCCCTGAACCCCGACAAACTATCGAGCTTGACGCCATCACCGCGTTGATCAAGGACAACTTCTTCGTGATATGCAGCGGCGGGGGCGGCATCCCCGTTGTGCGTGATGCGGATGGATCGCTGCGCGGCGTTGAAGCCGTCATCGATAAAGACTTGGCTGGGGCGGCTCTGGCATCCTCGCTTAAAGCCGATTTATTCCTGATCTCTACCGCCGTCGAGCGCGTCGCGATCAACTTCAACAAGCCGAATCAGCGCTGGATCGACAAGATGACCAGCGCCGAAGCATCCGAATATCTCAAACAAGGTCACTTTCTGAAAGGCAGTATGGCGCCCAAGATTACGGCTGTGCTCAAGTTCCTGGAGGAAGCGCCCACCTCGCAGTCAATCATCACTGACCCATCCAACATCACTCGCGCGCTCAACGGCGAAGCCGGCACCCTGATTATTTCAGGGTAATGCAGCTAAAAGAACATCTTGGCGACCTTCAAAATGCCCTGTTTCCACGGCACGCGGTGCGATACGCCGGTCTGATTCGCAAACTCGTTGAAATGTTCCAGATACCATTTGTAATTGCGCAACAGCGCTTGTTTGTTCGAGAAACGGGGCTGATAACCGAGAATCCGCTCCGCTTTTTCAATGGAGACGAACGAATCCGTCGATGCAGTCTCATAAACCCACTTGTACAGGGGCGAGAGATGCAATGCCTCTAGAAGCCTGAGGGTCAGAATCGCCGGTTTGGCGGGAAATGGAACGATCTTCTTGCCAAAGCCGGCATCATCCAACACCACTTGATAATCCTCGCGCATGGTGGTGAACACTTTGGCGCCGATGTTAAACGTATCATTGACTGTCGCGCGATCCAGTGTCGCGGTCAGATAGATGGCGTCGCACAGGTCTTCCACATCCAGGAACTGATATCGGTTATTGCCGCTGCCCAGCATCGGAAACCCTTTGCCATCCTTTGCCCAGTCATAGAACAGCGCAAAAACACCGAGTCGCTCAGGGCCGATAAATGACTTCGGTCGAATGACTGGCACACACAGTCCCTTCTCCCGATACTCAACACAACTCTGCTCAGCCCTGACCTTTGCCTCGCCATACGGCCCTACGCCATGCAACTGATCCGTCTCAATCAACGGATGATGATCCGGGATGCCATAGACAGCCGTAGAAGAAATGTGGATCATGCGCTCAACACCGTGTTGGAGGGATGACTTGAGCACGTTCTCCAACCCATCGATATCGGTGGAGAAGATATCCTCGCGTTTATACAGTGGGAGCGCCGCTGCCGTGTGCACCACGATGTCGATCCCCTGCATCGAATGGTCAACCGCGGACATATCGCGGATGTCGCCCTTGATCACAGTGACGCGATCTTTCTCCGGGTAGGTGAAGTCAGCAATGTCCAGCGATGTCACGCGATGCCCGCGCGCCAGAAGATACCGAATAAGGTTAATCCCCAGGAAACCGGCGCCGCCGGTTACAAGGTAATTCCGGGATGCTGTATTCTGTATTGTGTTGTCAGTCATCTTTTCCTTCCTGCTATTATTATGCATAGCAGACCTTAACTGTAATCGAGTAAAGCAATGATAGGTATTCTGAATAGACGGTATCAGAAAGCGATATCCACCTCACCGGGTCACACCGAACAAACCCGCTGGATCGTCGTGGCGATTGTCAGCTGGGTTGAGGCGGAAGTCATGCGCAGCAAACTGGAAAGCATGAACATCCCATGCCTGCTGCAGCGAGAAGCCGCTGGCGCAGCGCTCGGCATCACGATTGGGCCTTTTGGCGAAGTAAAAGTGCTTGTGCCCGAACCTCTGGCAGATGAAGCGCTTGACCTGCTCAGTGAAGATGCCTCGATATCCGAGATCGATGAAAACTTCGATGATGACGCGAGTGATACAGCTACTCAATCGCAGTGATCTTGAATACCGTCTGCCCCCCTGGCGCAGCCACTCGCACGATGTCGCCGATCCGTTTGCCTAAAAGCGCATGGCCGAGTGGCGACTCGTTTGATATCTTTCCCATGCTCGGATCTGCTTCAGCGCGCCCGACCAGCTGGAAAGTTTCCCGATCGCTGAATCCTTCCTCGACAACAACAATCCTGGAGCCGAGCCTGATCCCGCCTGCGCCGGAACGCGATTCATCCACGATCTCAATATCGCGCAATGTCCGCTCGAGTTCGAGGATACGACCCTCAAGAAAGCTCTGGTCTTCCTTTGCGGCATGATAATCGGCGTTTTCCGAGAGATCGCCTTGTTTAATGGCGAAGTTCAGGCGCTCGGCAAGTTCCAGGCGCTTGACGGTGCGTAGGTTATCGAGTTCCTCGCGCAATTTGCGCGCGCCTTCTGCTGTTAAATAGTTCTTCTTTGGTCCCGTTTGCGAATCCATAGAATTAGATTCTAATCTACATATGAACATTCAAGAATCTGTGATCCTGATTACTGGCGCGGCACAACGCGTCGGTCGCGCGGTCGCCATCGCGCTCGCCAGTCATGGCGCCAATATTGCTTTCAGCTATTACGACGACGCCGAACCATGGCAGGAAGCCGTCAATGAGATATCGTCACACGGGGTTCGCGTATTTGCGCAGAAGGCTGATGTCACACAAGCTGCCTCCATACGCGAATTGATGCGCAATGTGCAAAGCGAGTTTGGCCGTATTGACGTCCTGATCAACAACGCTTCCGTATGGCTCAAGAAACCTGTTCTCCAGATCACGGAGGCGGAGTGGGATATTGAAATGGCTGTCAATCTGAAGGGCCCTTTCCTGATGGCTCAGGCGGCCGCGCCCGTCATGCAGGCAAACGGACAAGGTCTCATCGTGAACATCACAGACCTGTCAGCCTTTCAGACCTGGGACGGCTATGCCCATCACTCGGCTGCAAAGGCCGGTCTGGTCGCCTTGACCAAAGTGCTTGCGTTAGAACTGGCGCCTGTCATTCGCGTGAACGCGATCGCCCCTGGAACTGTGCTGCTCCCGGATAACGCCGATGAGAATAAAATACAATGGGCAGTGAGCAAGTCTGCGCTTAAACGCATTGGCTCGCCCGAAGATGTTGCGCGCACTGTGCTGTACCTCATTGACGAGGACTTTGCAACCGGCTCAGTCTATTTCGTCGACGGTGGACGGTCGCTGGTGTAACCGCGCAAACTACTTTCTGATCCGCAAAGAGGGTTTCAAAATGACAAATAGAACATTCCCACAGGGTTTTCTATGGGGCACAGCCACAGCCTCTTATCAAATCGAGGGCGCCGCCCGCGAAGATGGGCGCGGTGAATCGATCTGGGATCGTTTCAGCCAGACGCCCGGCAAAGTTGTAAATGGTGATACGGGCGACGTCGCCTGCGACCACTACCATCTGTATAAGCAGGACATCCAGTTGATGAAAAGCCTGGGCGTCAGTGCTTATCGTTTCTCTGTTGCCTGGCCGCGAATTCTTCCCACCGGCACGGGCAGCGTCAACCAGAAAGGCATCGACTTCTACAGCCGTGTGATTGATGAATTGCTAGCCGCCGGTATTCGGCCATTCATCACGCTGTATCACTGGGATCTGCCGATAGAACTACACGATCGCGGCGGCTGGACAAATCGCGATATTGCCGGGTGGTTCGCCGATTATGCCGCCATTGTCGCCAGAGCGTTGGGAGATCGCGCGCAGGATTGGATTACGCTGAATGAGCCCTGGTGCACTTCCTTCCTCGGCTACGATATGGGCGTGCACGCGCCCGGCATCTGCAACCATCACCTGGCAGTCCAGACCGTGCACAACACCTTGCTTGCGCATGGCGCGGGGATGCAGGCGATCCGCGCCGCCAGCCCGACCCCATGCAGAGTTGGGATCACGCTGAACATGGGATACAACCTGCCGGCAACTGACAGCGAAGCCGATCGAATCGCCGCTGAAAATGCCGTCGATTCGGTGTACGAGTGGTTCGTGCCCCCGATATTCGCCGGACATTATTCAGAGCGTCTACTATCCGAAGGCGGCGAACAGCAGCCCGTTGTGCAACCCGGCGACATGGCGTTGATCAGCGCTCGCAACGACTTCCTTGGCTTGAACTACTACTCGCCGACGCGCATCAGCAGCGCAGGGGGCGTCGCGCACGCAGTGCGCAACCCGAATGGCGAGTATACCGAGATGGACTGGGAAGTCGAACCTGAAGGGCTCTATCGCATTTTGTTGAAACTCAAAAAGGTCACTAAGGGACAGGTGCCACTCTACATCACAGAAAATGGTTCTGCCTTCCTTGATGAAGTTGCTCCGGACGGCGCCGTCCACGATGAGCGTCGCGCGGCCTATCTGCGCGGGCACTTAAGCGCGGCATCACGCGCGATTACGGATGGCGTTGATCTGCGTGGCTATTTTGAGTGGTCTTTGCTGGACAACTTCGAATGGGCGCTTGGATACACCAGGCGATTCGGGCTGGTAAGAGTCAACTTCGCCACCCAGGAACGGCTCATCAAGGACAGCGGACACTATTACCGCGACGTTATAGCAGCGAATGCCGTCATTTGAGGAGCGCCCATTGAGAATATTATGGCTGGGATGCGAAGACGCCTACACCCCGATCAGGATGCAATCTGCGGCGTGGGCATTGGGCATCGACCTGGACGCTGTCGAGATATGGGATCTATCATTCATCAGCGCAGACAACGTCGTGGGCGTCTTTCACCAGAACAAGAACGTCATCGAAGAGTATGACGTTTTAATCGCGCGCACGTTTTTTCCATTCATCTCTGAGGTGTTGACGGTGGCGCGTTTGTTCCATGAGGCTGGCAAAACAGTCGTGGATGCCAGCCTGACGGACGAGGCGTTTGTCGTCAGTAAAATGCACGACTACTTGATCCTTGCCCAGAACGGCATACCCGTTCCCCGCACGTGGCAGGTTGCTGATCCCGCGACCCTCGTGAGTCTTGCTCAGCAACTCGGATATCCATGCGTGTTAAAAGGGGTCCATGGTTCGCACGGCATTCATGTGCATCTGGCAAACAACGCCGAGGAGGTCGCGGAAAAGCTGGCCGGTTATCCCCGCGGCGAACTGATGTTACAAGAATATCTGCCCGCAAGCGAGGACTATCGGCTGATGGTGGTGGGGTACCAGACCTTGCCACTCATGGTCAGCCGGCAACCCATGCCCGGCGACTTCAGAACAAACGTTGGACTGGGACAAAGCATTGCTGCGCATCGCGTCGCAGACTTTGACGGCCTGGCCGAGATTGCGCAAAAAGCAGCCATCGCCTTGCGGCGCGAGTTCGCCGGGGTGGACATTCGATTCCACAATGGAAAACCGGTGGTGCTGGAAGTAAACCGGCGTCCGATATTCGAAAACTTTGAGCGGGTGACTGGCCTGGATGTGCCGGGACAGTTCCTGCGCTATGTGGTTGAAAAAAGGAATTCGCATGAACGTTGAGCAGGTTGACCTATATCACATTCGTATCCCGCTGGTTGCGCCATTCGAGACCAGTTTTGGCGTGACAACGGAACGTGAGAGTATCATCGCGCGCATCATTGCGGACGGTGTGGTTGGCTGGGGCGAGTGTGTAGCCGACCAGGACCCCGGCTATTGCTACGAGACAGTCGGCACCGCCTGGCACATCATCACCGATTTCCTGATCCCGCGCCTGTTTTCCGCCCCACTGGACACCCCCCGCCATGTCCCCGAAAGGTTTCGCTGGGTGCGCGGGCACCAGATGGCAAAGGCGACGCTTGAGTCGGCGCTATGGGATATTGCCGCACAACAAGCCGGCGTCAGCCTGCGCGAGTACATTGGCGGCGTGCGCGATCGCGTTGTCGTGGGCGTGAGCATTGGCATCCAGCCATCAACGGAACAACTGGTAGAGCGCGTGCTGGGTTTCCGTGAAATCGGCTATGGGCGCATCAAGATCAAAATCAAACCGGGCCGCGACCTCGCCGATGCGCGCGCCGTGCGCGCAGCAATTCCCGGCGTCCCGCTGATGGTCGACGCCAATTCTGCTTACACCTTGAACGACGCCGGCCTGTTCAAACAGATGGAGGATCTGGATCTGCTGATGATCGAACAGCCGCTTTCGAACGACGACATCTATGAGCACAGCAAACTGCAGAAACAGCTAACCACGCCCATTTGCCTTGACGAGAGCATCCACTCAGCCGCAGATGCGCGCTTTGCGATTGAACTGGGTTCATGCCGGATCATCAACATCAAACAAGGGCGCGTTGGCGGCTTGACGAACGCAATCGCAGTGCACGATGCGTGCGCGGAGCACAGCATCCCCGTGTGGTGCGGCGGAATGCTCGAAACTGGAATCGGGCGAGCGCTCAACGTAGCACTGGCGACACTTCCCAACTTTAAGCTGCCGGGCGACCTGAGCGCGAGTAATCGCTACTACAACCCCGACCTGATCGACCCGGCGTTTGAGTTTAACAGCGACGGCACATTGAGCGTGCCAACCGCGCCGGGTCTTGGCGTAAACGTTGTGCTGGAGAGATTGGAGAAAGTGACACTTCGTAAAGCTTTACTTTCGGCTAAATCACGACTGCATCTGCTGGCCAACCGGAGCGGGTAATTGAGCTGCAGACTGCGAAACCACCTGTTTTGTGCGACGATGAGCCAGAACGCCTTTGAGCAGGTGGTCGGTGCGCGAATGCTTTTCGCGGCGCGGAGCGGCTCCGGGAGTGGGAAATCAGCAGGAAAAGGAAACCTCGTTAATAGGCGGCGCAGACGACCAGGCGTGGATTTGGGGTCGCGATCCCAAAAGCCGGTGGGGATGGCAACCTCGCGAGCAGCGACATAGGAAAGCACGGACCCAGCCAGCAAAGACAGTTCAGGCAAGCGTTGGCGTGCTTCATCTGCGAAGACGAATTGGCGCAGTGCGCCGAGAATTTGTTTGGCGACCAATGGCCGGCTCGGCGGCTCAATGCCCCAGCGATCCAGATAAAACTCATGGGCTTGCTGAGCCGATAAGGGCAGGGTCGTGATCAACAGCATGGGGTGCGGGAAGTCGGGATGGAAGATCAGCACAATCGACCAAGGCGTGTCTTTGACCAACTTGCGTGTGTCGTCATCCCAGTCTTTGGGCTGATCGGGCAAGACAACATCGAACCATAGATGGGCGGTCACGGTTACACCGTTGTGAGGATCGACCCAGGTTTCGACCTTATCTGGCAGCGTGGCCGCAATGGTCTTGTTCCGGTAGGTGCGTGGCAGCGGGCGCACAATTTCCGGCAGCGACGGCTTACGCCCACGTCCGCCGTAGGCTGGCACTATGCGCCGCCGCGCCGTGAAGTTCTTGGGACGACGCAACACAACGCGCTTGCAGCCAGCTGTGATAAAGGTCACTGGCCTAAATCCCCGATCCGCCGTCAGAGCCTCATCCGCGCCCATCTGCTCGACCGCAATCCGAACCAACTCCGCTTCCAATACCTTTTCACTCGGATTGTTCACATCCGCACGCACCAATGCAGTCGGCAGCGTGAAACGTTGCGTATTCACATGACCAACATCACCCACTATCCCGATCGGAATCGCTTTCAACGCCTTGCCAGCCGTCGAATCGTAATGCGTCGTGGCACAGTCCTGCAAGCACGGTCGAAAGAATCCCGTCAGGTCGAGTGCTTTCACCCGATACCCGCCATACCCGCTGCGCTCCCAGTGCCCTTCTTGCCGTACCAGTTCGCCCCACCTTGTCACCAGCCGGTGCGCGTCCCATTTCCCGTTCGCAAATGCACTCCATGCTCGCAGCACTTCTGCATCACTTAACTCGATAGCCGCCAGTGCCGGGATCAGCGCACCGCGTGTGCCCAACAGTTGACCACTCACCAGTGCCCACAGCACTTGCAGCAAGCCCAGGTTGGTGCCGATTGGAAAATCGATCACCAGCGCGATCAATACATTCATCATGCGGTACACTATCTGGGACGTCAGGTTTACGTTTTTGGTTTTCACACATCAGAATGTATACCTGATGTCGTTTTTTTAGCCGAAA
>CAIXPS010000187.1 GCA_903921365.1 uncultured bacterium
GGTAACCGCCCGTTTCACCATTGATCCAGCTCGACAGGTCGATCCATTTCTCGATCTCGTTGGTGCGTTTGCGATACCACGGCAGGTACTCGCTCAGGTGGCCGTTGGACTCGGTGCTGAAATAGCCTATGCGCTTGAGCACGTCGATGCGCACCTTCTCTTCCTGACGATATGCGGGATGCGCCTCGAACAACTCGGCCAGCCGCGGCAGCATGTTTATCCCGCGCCAATCGACCTTGACGAACCACGTCTGGTGATTCAGCCCGGCGGCGATCACGTCCACCTCGCGGCGGTGCAGTTCTTCGTCCGGCTTAATCAGCCCTTCCTTCTTCGCCCACAACTCGATCACTTTTGTGATCTGCCAGTGCGCGCCTTGCACACCGTGGCACAGGCCAATAGTCTTCACGCCGCCATATTTATTGCAGGCCCACGTGTTCATCGCCATCGGGTTGGAGTAGTTGAGGAACAACGCGCCGGGTTTGGCGACTTCGCGGATGTCCTTGCAGAAGCCAAGTAGCGCGTTGATCGTGCGCTGGGCATACATGATGCCGCCGGCGCAGATCGTATCGCCGACGCACTGATCGACGCCATACTTGAGCGGAATGTCGATGTCGAGTTGGAATGCGTCCAACCCGCCGACGCGCACCATGCTGATGATGTAGTCGGCGTCGGTGATGGCCTCGCGGCGATTTGTGGTGGAAACGATCCTGGCCGGCAGACCATTGGCTTCAATATCGCGTTGGCACAATTGCGCGACCATGTCGAGGTTGCGCTCTGAAATGTCTGTGAATGCAAAAGTGGTGTCGGCGAACTCGGGGACGAACAACAGGTCGCGCATCAAACGGCGCGTAAAGCCGATCGATCCTGCGCCGATCATGGCAATCTTAATAGGCATGGAATAAACCTCGGTTCAATAGAACTGGAATACACGTTGTGATTTATGACGACGGGCGCATCAGGCGCGCCCAATCGCCACAGAGGATTATAGGAGTGCGCTGGTTTTTCGCTTGGACCCAAATCGACTCCAACATGAAAAAGGACGCTGCGCAATATTCGCTGAGATGAGTAAAATCCAATATAGGCTCAGTGACACAAGCAAATCCATAATACTTACCGCCGAGTCACTGGGGTATATGCATGATGAAATACACCGAACTCCGTTTCCTACTGATGCTATTTGGCGTTGCGGCACTTACTGCCGCAAGCCTGCTATCCGCGCAGCCAGCACACGCCGCGAACATCCCTGTTACCAACACCCTCGACGCTGGGGCGGGATCGCTGCGCCAGGTCGTGATCGATGCCGCAGATGGAGATACCATCGTGTTCGACTCTAGCGTCTTCAGCGTCCCGCTCACGATCACGCTGTTTAGCGGGCAGATTGAGATCACGAAGGTTCTGTCGATTGACGGCGCTTACGGCGGCATAGTCACACCCACGCTCGATGGCAACAACGCGAGTCGCATTCTACTTTTTAAGGCGTATGACTATAAATCGGTAAGTCATCTGCGAATCATCAATGGATACTGCGGGAGCTACGACTATAGCTGCACAGGCGCCGGTATCAATAGCAATGGCGTACTAACTGTAAATGATACGATCTTTGAAAACAATCATTCCTTGTCGATGGGAGGCGCCCTTGGCAGTAACTATGGCGCCTTATATGTAAATCGCTGTATGTTCGTGAATAACACCAGCTATTACGGCGGCGGTGGGATTTATATCAACAGTGACCGTTATTGGCCCTCGACTATCGACAATAGCATTTTCATCGCAAATTCAGGGAGTGACGGCGGCGGTTTTCTAAACTTCGGCTTCGCCTCTATCAACGATAGCCAGTTCTACAGCAACATCGGCGCCGACGGCGGGGGCATAGAAAACTATGGTGTTTTGACCGTTACGTCAAGCCTGTTCGTGAACAACACAGCTATATCCAGAGGCGGTGGAATCTATAACGAGGATTGGCTGGTAGTCGTTAACAGTATCTTCAGGAGCAACAGCGCGGCCATGCAAGGCGGCGGCATCGGTAGTTTCGACCACCTGTTTGTATTCGGTAGCGAGTTCGATGGTAATCAGGCGCAAGAGGGTGGAGGACTATGGAGCGGTGTTAGGATGGATATATCTGATGTAACCATCCATGGCAATCACGCAATTACTGGAGGCGCAATCCAGAGCAATTTCTCCACCTTCAACATGACCAATACTACGGTGTATAGCAATACGGCGACCCGGTTTGGTGGAATCGCTAATGATGGATATCTAAACGCCGTGAATAGCACATTGGTGGGTAACGGCGCTGGGGATATCGGCATTCTCACTGGCGGGTCTGCCCGATTCATCAATTCCATCATTTCAACGTGCAGCAACAATAGTTCCAAGCGTATTGTAGACGGCGGTCACAATATCGATGCGGGTAATACGTGTGGATTCACGGGCGCCGCGTCACTGACCAATACCAACCCTCTACTCGGTGCTTTAGGCTTCCACGAAGGTCTCGTGCCTACTCTCCCGCTCCTCATCGGTAGCCCAGCCATCGACGCCGGCGATGACACAGCTTGCCCGGCCACAGACGCGCGCGGCATCCACCGACCGATTGGCCCGCACTGCGACATCGGCGCCTACGAAGCGTTGCACCGTTATTGGTGGATGCCGGTAATGCGGCGGGAGTAAAGCAACGAGCGCAGCCTTCGACTACGAGCGGCCACGTCGACAATGCGTCCATGCTGCGCGTGCGGGGCTTCGACAGTATCAGTGTCCCTGTAACTTGTCGCGCAGGTCGTTCATCGCCGCTTTCAACTCGGACTCGCGGAAGCTGACGGTGATGTCGCCGCGCGTGCGTTCCAGCACGCCGCGCACCATGTCGGTGTTGCGGCGCAGTCCGCCGGTGATGGCGTCGGGGAAGTCCATCGTCACCAGCACATCATAGATATCGTCCATCGCAGCCAGCAGTGTTTCGCTCTCGTGGCTGTGCCCGCTGCGGATATTGTCGAGCGCGCGCCGGCGCAGCTCGCCCGCGGCTTCGGCCAGGCCATTGAGATAGGCGGCATATTCGGCGCCGATCTCCTCAGGCGCGGGGAAAGGTTTTCCCTGCGCGATCGCCAGCGTGATCTTCGCCTCGCACAGTTCCTTCATCGCATCCTGCGTGTACCCGGTGAAGTACAGTTCGGGATAAGGTTTGACCTTTGTGGCCATCTGCACTGCTACGCGCACCGCCTCAGCGACCAAACGTTCGGCCTCTTCCCATTCATCCCGGTGTGATGCGCGGATGGCCATGGAACAATATCGAATCAACTCGCGTGAGATGGTTACAGCGGCATCCCGCGCGGCTGTCTTTGCGACGAAGTCGGCGCGGATGCGTTCGCTGATGGTTGTCAGATCGCCCTGTGTTGTCATAGTTGTCATTATCCTCTTTATTATTCTTTAGGATTTAGTAGTAGGGGTGTTGAAATTGGGGATAATCTCGTCTTAACCTACCTGTGGCGGTTTGGATATTGCGCGCGCCACAGGTAGGCCAATACTCTCATTTCGCAACGACCGGCTTGTTTATCCCA
>CAIXPS010000188.1 GCA_903921365.1 uncultured bacterium
ACGATAGTAGATGTTCCACCCGTCGCGCCGATCATCTACCAGCCCGGCTTCACGCAAAACGATCAAGTGCTGTGAGATATAGGCCTGCCGATACCCGAGATGCGCTTCCATATGACAGACGCACTGCTCGCCGTCGCGCAGGATTGCCAGTATATCCAATCGCGCCGGATGCATCAGCGCTTTGAAAACTTTAGCCAGTTGCTCGCTATCTTCCATGTCACCAGTCTCGGTTAAAACATTCGGTAAACCGAATAAGATTATACCTACAGACAGCACAAGCGCAACTATGCCAGTGGTTCGACTTTGCCGTCCCGGGTATGGCGCAGGCCATTTGCCGCTAGGGAGCGAGTCAGCTTGCCTTCTTTGAAGAACTGAAAATGCACCCGTCACCGGCCGTTATTGCAAATACAACCAGTCCGATTGCAGCAATACCATAACCGATGATAGAACCGGCCAAAAACAGCCCATAGACAATCATCCCGGCGCCAACGATCAAACGAATCGCGCGACCCGGTGTGCTTACGAGAAACCCAAGTATGTTCTGCATTGTGTTTACCTCACCTGTAGGATTAGATGCACACAATGTCAAAGCGTTACACGAAACCAGGCACAAAATACGTTTTATCCCCACATTATTCGATATGCCTGAATCCGTCGGGCGGTACGCTTGCGATGACGTGCTTACTGGTTGCGTGGTCGGTTGCCTATTCTGTCGGGGCGGCGCCGAAGCGCTGGCTTGTATGACATGTGTCGGCGATGCCAACGCTGCAGGCTCTGGCGTTGCCACCACCCGAGTTGGCGAGCGAACGGAATATGTGGGAATGGCTGTTGGACTCAAGGTGCTGGATGGCGTTGGTGTCACAATGTCCAATCTGGATACGGCCTGATGAGGTGACTTTGGTGAATGCTTTGTCAATTGCGCTGCCGTCACTTTTATGCGTTTCACGCATCTAACAATTTAATGACAGAGAACAACAAGGAACATGAGCGCCGGTTCAATGGCGCACCGGATCGGTTACGGTCTGAGGAAAGAATGGCGCTGCTTGAAGTGCAACGTGTCGTTGCGCTTAGCACAGAGGGTCAACTAATCCAATCTGTGCTCGATGTAGGAACTGGCAGCGGTGTATTCGCCGAGGCATTTTCCATCCTGGGGATGGATGTCACCGGCATCGACACCAATTCGGAGTTGCTTGAGATTGCGCGGCAGCATGTCCCAATGGGCAACTTCCGGCAGGCGCCCGTTGAAGCGATTCCATTCCCAGATCAGTCTTTTGACCTGGTATTTCTGGGTCACGTATTACATGAAGCGGACAACACTCTGGAGGCGCTTAAAGAAGTGCACAGAGTTGCGCGGCGCCAGGCGGCTATCCTCGAGTGGCCGTATCGTGATGAACAGAAAGGCCCGCCCCTGGCGCACCGGTTAAGCACTGAAGCTGTGACAAGCCTCGCTAGCAAAGCCGGTTTCCAGAAAGTTGAGACGATAGCGCTTCAACACATGGACTTTTACCGACTCACGCCGTGAATGAGCCACATGTGCGATCTGAATCGCCCGACTTACCTGCTATCAGGCGCCGGCGATTCCTGCAAACTTGATCAGCACAAGACTTAACGTTATCAGCACAAGCAATGAACCAATCACGGCGAATGCCACTGGCCTGCCAACTTGTCGCACAGTCCGGATGTCGACCCCGAGACCAAGCGCCGCCATGGCCACCACGGTCAGTTGGCGACTCACCTCGCGCAACGGATCGGCCACAGCGCCTGGGATTGCGCCGACTGAGCGGGCGACCGCAAGCAGGATAAACCCGATGATGAACCACGGGATAAAGCGGCTTAAGGAGAACTTCGCCTGCCGTGCTGCGTCACTGGTGTCGCGGTAACGCAGCGCAAAGAACAACACCACGGGGCCGAGCAGCAGAACGCGAACCAGTTTGACCAGTGTGCCCACATCACCGCTGATCGTGCTGATCGGATA
>CAIXPS010000189.1 GCA_903921365.1 uncultured bacterium
CCGCTCGCGCTCGATGGCCAGCGCAATCTGTCGCGCAAACGTTTCGAGCAGATTCTGCTGGTCGAGCGTGGGGCGTCGGTTGTCGCGCGCGCGAACACCCATCACCCCGACCGTTCCATTGGGCGCCCGCAACGGCACATACTGCGCCTCGGCCAAGGGCAACGTGTCGGTAAAACGACCGGTGCTCTTGCCCGTTGAAAAGGCCAGTAGCGCAACACTCGATTCTTTTTCGGAGAGTTTCAACGTGCCGGCCGGGTGCACTCTGACCAACAACCGACCATGCGGTCCTGTCAGAATAAAGGCCACTTCCGCGTCGAATGCCTGCCCGATCTGCTTGACTGCCGTTGCCAGGACATCATCCATCGTAATCGCGCTGGCTACTTCGCGCGCCAGCGTGTACATGGCCGTGGCGCGCTCCTCGCGCCGGCGCACCGCCTTCTCCTGGTTGTGCAGGCGGGATGTCAGCGTCCCGACAATCAGCGCGATGATGAAGTACATGGCGAACATTAATAAGTCTTCAAACTTGCTGATGTATATCGTAAAGGCCGGTGGAATGAATAGATAGTCCCATAACACCGCGCTGAGGAGCGCCGCAAGGAATACCGGCCCGCGCCCCACAAACAAGCCGAGAACGGAAATCACGAAAAGATACACCAGCGCTACAGCGCGATACCCGACAATATCCGCCGTGAACACGCCGACCACAGTGGTGATTGCCACTAACGACAGCGCAATCAGGTAGTTACGCCATTCGGTGTGCGTCTCTCTGAATACTGTCAATGGTTTCACTTCGTTGGGCGCGGAATCGCCAGTCACCACGTAGACATCGATATCGCCGCTCTCCTGGATCAACCGGTTGACAACCTGCGCCCCGCCAAACACCCGCCACAGCGGGCTGCGCAGTGGTTTACCGACAACGATCTGCGTGACGTTGCGTTGGCGCGCCACGCGCAGCACTCCCTGCGCGACATCCTCATCGACTGTCGTCACCACTTCCGCGCCCAGCTCGCGCGCAAGCGCCAGCGTCTGCGCCAGTCGCGCTTTCTGTTCATCACTCAGCGGGTGCGATGTTTCGACGTAGACCGCGATCCACGCCGCTTCCAGGCCGTAAGCCATGCGGCGCGTCCAGCGCACCAACCGCTCGGAAAGTTTGTTCGGGCTGACAGCCACCATCAAGCGCTCACCCGATTTCCACGGACCGGCGATATGCTTGACCTGCATATAGTCGCGCAGCTGATGATCGACGCGCTCGGCGGTCAGGCGCAGCGCCATCTCGCGCAAGGCGGTCAGGTTCCCCATGCGGAAAAAATTCCGCGCAGCGGTTTCGGCTCGCTCGCCCGTATACACCTTGCCTTCGGCCAGGCGCTTCAACAGTTCCTCCGGCGGCAGGTCCATCAACTCGATCTCGGCAGCCTGTTCGACGATCGAATCCGGCACGGTCTCGTGCACCGTAATGCCGGTGATCTGCCGAACCGTGTCGGCGCGGCTCTCCAAGTGCTGCACGTTGACCGTCGTGTACACGTCAATGCCCGCGTCGAGCAGTTCGAGCACATCCTGGTAGCGCTTGGGATGGCGCGAGCCAGGCGCATTGGTGTGCGCCAGTTCGTCCACCAGAACAAGCTGTGGCCGGCGCCTAAGAATGGCGTTGATATCCATTTCCTGCAAGGTCGTGCCGCGATAGTCAATTGTCTTGCGTGGGAGGATTGTCAGCCCCTGCAGCAACGCTTCAGTCTCCGCGCGCTTGTGCGTCTCG
>CAIXPS010000190.1 GCA_903921365.1 uncultured bacterium
GCGCGACCTATGCGGATGGTTTCGTTCGGCCGCTCTATGATTCTTACTGCTATTACCAGTTGCCTGGCACGATTCAAAATCTACTTGGCGCCAGAAAGCAACCAGGGCTTCCGCTCAGCGTCCTCCCCGATCCTTCCAGACACTACGATACAGTGATACTGTTCTTCATCGACGCCTTCGGCTGGCGTTTTTTTCAACAGCACAGCTCGTCGTATCCTTTCCTGCAGCACTTTACCCAGTCAGGGGTCGTTTCACGCCTGACATCACAATTTCCTTCGACCACTGCTGCGCATGTGACCACGATACACACTGGTCTTGCGCCTGCGCAGAGCGGCGTCTACGAGTGGCACCAGTACGAGCCGTTGCTTAACAACCTGATTGCGCCATTGATGTTCAACATCGCCGGCGAGTCGACTCGCGACACGTTATCGTCAACCGGGCTTGATGTGTCGGAAATTTTCCCCGCGCACACCATCTACGAGCGCCTGTCTGCCTGCGGCGTCAAATCGTCAGTTTTTCAGAGTGAAGCATTTGCGCGCAGTGTGCCATCCCGTCACCTTCTGACGGGCGCCGAAACTGTTCCTTTCAAGACTTTTCCAGAAGCGCTCGTGCAACTCGCCAAGCGCTTGAAGGCACAAGAAGCGCCATCTTATTACTTACTGTACCTGTCGACTATCGATAGCCTGTGCCATACCTATGGCCCGGATTCGCCTGAAGTTGAGGCGGAGATTGATACTTTCCTGGTCAGCATGGAACGGTTACTCCTCGACCGTCTGGCCGGGAAATACCCCCGCGCGTTGCTCATGCTCACTGCTGATCATGGCATGACCGCCATCAACCCTGCCACAACGGTCTACCTGAACCAGCACAACCTACTGCGAGGGTTAAGACCGCTGTTATCAACGAATCTCCATGGTGAGCCGCTCGTGCCTGCCGGCTCGGCTCGCGACCTCTTCCTGCATGTCAAACCTGCGGCGCTGGATGACGCGGAAGACTTATTACGCCGCGCACTAAGCAGCCATGCCATGATTGTGCGCACATCGGAACTGATTAAAGATGGATTCTTTGGGCCTGCCAACGAACGCATCTCGCAATCGTTTCTTGAACGTGTCGGCAACCTGGTATTGTTGCCCTACAAAGGCGAATCTGTTTATTGGCACGAGCGCGGCAGGTTTGAACAACGCTTTTTCGGCCATCACGGGGGATTGACACGAGACGAGATGGAAATCCCTTTGCTTACAGCTACCCTGTAGGGGACAATATGCTGGTTCCTCCCGGCGCCACACTAGCCGATTTTCCGATAGCGGCGTTCCAATCCGCGCTACTCCACTGGTTCAAAGACAACAAGCGCGCTTTGCCGTGGCGAGAAGAACCGCGCGCGCCCTACCACGTCTGGTTGGCAGAGACCATGCTGCAACAGACCCAGGTCGGCACTGTCATCCCGTATTACGAGCGATGGTTGCAGCGCTTCCCCACCCTTGAATCTCTTGCCGATGCGCCCCTCGATGACGTGCTGAAACAGTGGGAGGGTCTTGGCTACTATTCACGCGCCCGCAACTTCCACCAGGCAGCCCAGTATGTGGTTCGGGAGTACGCCGGTGACATACCAGACACTGTCGATCAGTTGCTGAAACTGCCCGGCATTGGCCGATACACAGCCGGCGCTATTGCCAGCCTTGCCTTCAAAGTCGATGCACCGATTCTTGATGGAAATGTTTCACGAGTCCTGAGCCGGGTCACCGCCCTTGCGCAAGACTTTCGATCCCCAGCCTCTGTCGTGGCGCTTTGGGATTTAAGCGCGCGGCTTGTCCCTTCTGGGCATGCGGGCGAGTTCAACGAGGCGCTGATGGATCTGGGCGCGACTGTCTGTACACCAAAGGCTCCTAATTGCGCTGTTTGTCCGTTGGTATCATTGTGTATTGCCTATGCGAAAGGCGCGCCGGAATCCTATCCGGTGCGCGCACGAAAGGCAAAAACACCGCACAGGGACATTGCCACCGCTTTTATCCGTGACGCTACTGGGTGCGTGCTTATGGCACAACGACCAGTGAATGGCTTGCTAGGCGGTTTGTGGGAGTTCCCCGGCGGCGAGGTTGCCTTGGACGCCATGGGCGCGCCGGGCACGCCAAGCGGCGCGATCAGCCAGTACGCTGACATGGCCGCTCAACTCACGAAGATCATTCGCGCCACAACTGGACTTCAGTTGCAGATATCATCAGACGACTTTCGCGGTCAGGTCAAGCATGCCTTCACGCACTTCCGCATCACACGGCATGTGGCGATCGTCTCTCTGACAGAACCAATGCCTCGTGTGACGCCCAGCGACGCCAATATCAACGTGAAATGGGTGAAACCCGAAGAGATTGGCGACCTCGCTTTAACACGCAGCGATCAAAAGATTCTCGACCTCGCGCGCGCGGCTCTGGATCATCCAGACTGCCTTCTTTGACAAACAGAAAACCCGATCTATTTGCCTGCTGGCATCGACACCGCAGCAAACTGAGTCACTTCTTGTCCCGTCGCCTGGTTACGCACATTGCGCGTGGAGCCATCCGCCTGACGCTGATACACGACTACCGAAAGGCGATAGTCTCCGGGTGGCAACTGCGCCGGTAATGCCAACTCATAGTAATCGCCGACGACCGACCCCGCCGTCCAGTGTGTTGTTGGAAACGAGCCCAGAACCGGGTGTGCGGCGTCTTCCTGGGCAACCTGTGCGCCGTCTGCTCGTTGCAGGCGTATAGAAACCGAGTCATCGCTGGCAAGCGCATGTTGCGCCCGCCAGTAAATGGAAACCGGCAACACCCCATTTGGGCGCAGTGTCTCCGTATACAGGCGATATCCAACCAAACTCAATCCATCGGTGAACAATTCCTGGGCAGCAACCGCTTGTGGCGGCAGTTGCGTCTCGGGTTGACGCAACACGTGGATTAGTGCGCCCGCCATGCTCAGCTGTCGCCCATCGCCCAGCCCAGGCAC
>CAIXPS010000191.1 GCA_903921365.1 uncultured bacterium
CACCAGGTTGCACACCATGGCCGTGTGCGATGCGCCGTACTTACTGTATACGTACTGGATCACCTCCTCGCGCCCGTCAGTAGCAAAGTCGATGTCGATGTCTGGCGTCGTGTGCCGGTCGGGACTGAGGAAGCGCTCGAACAACAGGTTGTGTTGCAGCGGATCGATGCTGGTGATGCCAAGGAGATAGGCCACAATCGAGTTAGCTGCTGACCCGCGCCCCTGACAGCGGATGCCTTTCTCACGCGCGAAACACAGGATGTCCCACACAATCAGGAAATAACCGGCCAGTCCGGCCTGCTCGATGACCTCCAACTCATGCACAAGCTGCTTCAGCACCGTTGGCTTCAGTTCCGGGTAACGTCGCGGCAGCTGTTTGTGGCATTCCTCGTACAGATAAGCGAACTCGCTTTGTCCAGTGTCGATCTTGAATGCCGGAAGGCGGTGCATGCCGAAGTCCAATGTGGCGTTGCAGCGCCCGGCGATCTCGACGCTGTTGCGCAGCGCTGTTGGTGCGCGAGTGAAGCGGCGCATCATCTCGCCCGGTGAGGCAAGGTAGGCGTTGCTGTTAGGCGGCAACAACCCCGCCTGACGCGCCTCTGTGAGTGACTGGTTGTTGCGAATGGCGATCATGGCATCGCGCAGACGGCTGCCTTCGCGTGTGGCATAGTGCACATTGTTGGTGGCTACGCACGGCAGGTTCAGTTGCCCGGCCAGTTCGATGAGCCCGTAGAGCAGCCGGTCGTCGTCGAGCTGGTAGTGCTGTTGCAGTTCGATATAGACCTGACCGCGCCCGTAGATGTCGACCAGACGCCCGGCGCAGGTGCGCGCCTGATCGGGCTTGTCCTGCAAGAGTGCTGTGGCTATTTCCCCGCGCCGGCAACCGCTCAGCGCAATCAACCCGGCGTGGTGGTCGTTCAGCATGTCCCAATTCGCGCGTGGCACGCCCTTGCCAGGCCAGTCCACCTCATCCGTCAACCCTACGGGCGCGCCCTGCATATGGGCGCGGGTGAGCAGGCGGCACAGGTTCGCATAACCCTGTTGTGTCTCTGCCAGCAACGTCAGGTGCGCGCATGAAGGCGCGCCTTCGTCCGCGCCAGCATCGCCGATGGTCAACTCCGCGCCGATCACCGCATGCAAGTCGGCCTGCCTGGCCGCAGTCCAGAAGCGCACCGCACCCGCCAGACTATCGTGATCGGTGAGCGCCAACGCCTTGAGCCCCAGTTCACTGGCGCGTGTGACGAGCGCTTCGGGTGATGAACTGCCGTCCAGCAGCGAGAAATAGCTGTGGCAGTGCAACTCGGCATAGGACTCTGCGCTGGGTGTCTCAGTCATACACCCCCGCCAGACGCCAGGTCTGCTCCAGCAGATCAAAGTAGATGATGCATAGCAGTCCGTCCGTCGTGATGACCGTCATATACTCACGCGATGCCCGCCCCGCCTCACCCCACCAATCGCTGTCCACCTGCCAGCGGCGTCGAATCTGCTGCACGGGGTGGGAATGCCCCTGCCAGTTGAAACGCACCGGCCACCCGTCTTTCAGTTCGACCTCAATGATTTCGCTATCAGGCCACAGGCGTGTCATGGTGGTTTCCGGGGTTCGCTTTCAGGCGACCTGGGCAAATGAGAAACGCCGCTCGATCAGCGGGTGATGCTGGTCAGTCATCAATGCCCTCCAGAATATCTTCCCGTAGCGTGGCACGAGCTTCACTGCTAGGTCTGCGAACGGCGTTCGATTGGCGAGCGCCTCGTCCAGTTCGGGGAACAGGCTGAGTTGCGCCGGAGCGAGTTCACCCACATCCAGCAACATGATTTGCATGGCCGTGAGTTCCCCCGGCCACGTCAGGCGCTTGAACTCCCGCGCCATGGCTGCGCGTATACTCTCCTGCACGCAGGTGGGCTGAAAGAACGTGTGATCGATCATGCGCTTCCCGCCGTCGATGAAGCGCAGTTCGGCGTGTAGCCGCCGGCACCCTTCCAACCTGGCTGATAAAGCGTCCAGGCGTGGTTGCAGCACATGCAGCGCTGCACTTAATATCTCTTCCTGCGAATCAGTGGGTGCGTCGAAATCGATATCTATCGGCTCCGGCACAGCGTTCATCGTCGGGCGCACCGGGCGGTCGTCATGTCCTTGTGCCAGTCGTTGCGCCAGCTTACCCGGCGGGCCGAAGCGCTGTTGCACCGCAGCTGCTGGCAACCGTCCGAAGGTTCCCAATGTGCGGATGCCCAGCCAGCCCAGTTGTTGAAGTGCCGTTGGCGGGAGCGGCAGAAGTGTAATTGGCAGTGGAGTGAGGAAACGCGTCTCGTCAGACTGACTCACCAGGCGCATCTGCCCCGGTTTGCTTCGCACTGACGCAGCGCGGGCGGTGAACTTGCCGGTGTCCCAGCCAAGCGCGGGTTGCAGCGCGTCGCCCAATGCCC
>CAIXPS010000192.1 GCA_903921365.1 uncultured bacterium
GTTCGCGCGTCAAACCGAGCGATGCCAGCAGCAGTGTCACCTCGAACACGATCATCCCGATCATCGCCGGGATGGTGTATTGGCGGATGTCGAGCGACGGGTTAAACAGCACCTCGGTGCGCACGTCGATGGTCGGCGTTGCGCTGTGCGGGTTGTAGGCTGCCAGATAGACTGAGATGGCTTGCTGCGCCGCCGCCAGGCCGGTGCCGCTGGCCACATTGCTGGTCGCGCCGGCGATGACCTGTATTTCGGGCGTCCGGTAAGTCGAGTTCAGATCGCGCTCGAAACCGGGCGGGATCACCACGCCGATATCGGCATCGCCATCGTTGAGCAGGCGCGTGAGCTGCGCCATATCGTCGGCGTATTTTTGCAGCGTCAACTCCTTCTTGTGCGCCAACTCCTGTCCAATCGCGCGGCTGACGGCGCTGTGATCCATATCGAGCATGGCCACGCGCAGTCCTGCGACGCTGCGCCCGGTGCTGAACGCCAGCAGCGACAGTTGCAGCACGGGCGTGAGCAGCAGCACGATCAGCAACAGCCGGTCGCGGCTGACCTGGATCAGCTCTTTGTAAATCAGATTGGCGATGCGAAAGAACAAGATTTCTCCACGAATCTACACGAATAAGAACAGGAACATAGACATCACACGAATAGGAAAAACAGGGTTATGAATCAAGACACCTTCTTTTTGAACAGGAGCATACCGGCGGTGAACATGATGCTGCCGAGGACGACGAGCGCCAGCGCGGGCTCCCAGAGGCCGTCCCAGCCCAGCCCCTTCAGAAAGATGGCGCGCGCGATGGCGATGAAGTGGGTCTGCGGGACGGGCATGCTGGTCAACATGCTGGTGAGCGATGTGGTGTTGATCGGCTGCGTCAGCCCCGAGATGAAAAAGCTGGGGAGGAAGAACGCCAGCAGGAAGATCGTCATCGCAGTCTGCTGGCTGGTGACGAAGTTGGCGATGAGGATGCCGGCGCTCATCGTGGCGAAGAAATAGAGCGCAGTCATCGCTAGAAGGGTGCCCAGGTCGCCGCGAAATGGCACTTGGAACCAGAACACCGCTACGAGCGTCGCAACCAATGCGCCAACCATGCCGGCCAACGTATAGGCCAGCAGCTTGCCGCCCAGGTACTCGAACCCGCGCACCGGCGTGGCGATCAGCCCCTCAAACGAGCCTGTCTCCTTCTCGCGCGCCAGCGCCAGCGTAAACGCCATGGCGGGCATGAACATCACCACGGCCAGCAGCCCCGGCACCATGCTGTATAGCGTCTTGATCGCGGGGTTGTACCAGGCGCGCCCGTGCACATCAGCCGTCTTAGCGAGGGTAATCAACGCGCCGCTCTGCCCCAGCCGCATTGCGGCAAAGGCGCTTGTGCGCGCGCTGAGTTGCGCGATCGCGTTGCGCGCGGAGAGCGGGTTCATCCCGTCCACCAGCGCCTGTAACTGGGTGGCGCGGCCGGCGCGGGCATCCTCGCCAAAGCCGCGCGGGATGATCAGCGCCAGGTCGGCATCTCCAGCCAGCAGGCTCGCTTCCGCGCCAGCGTAATCCGACAGGTAACTTTTCAGCGTGAAGTCGCCGTCGGCTGTGATCTGTGCGATAAAGTCGCGCGACACGGCGCTCTTGTCCCAGTCCAGCACGGCAACCTTGCTGTGCTGATAGTCCAGCGAAAACACATACGACAACATCAGCAGCAGGAACGCGGGCGCGAGTGTGACCAGGAAGAGCACGCGCACATCGCGGACGATGTGCCGCACTTCCTTTCTGAAGATGGCAAAGGTGCGGCTGATAAACATCACGCGCCTCCGAATGTCGCATCGGCCGGCACACCCGGCTTCAATGTGTGATCTGGGTTCGCCAGCCGCAGCTTGACGGCATAGACCAGTGAGGCGCGATCCTCGGCGGTTTGCACATTGTTTGGGACGAACTCGGCTTTGTCGCCGATGTGCACTATCTCGCCGCTGAAGGTGCGCCCCGGGAAGCCATCCACGGCGACAGGCGCCGTTGCGCCCAGCGTCACCCGCCCAAGTTTGTCGGCGGGAACGTAGACGACCAGCGACAGCTCGTCAAGATCGGTGAGCGTCAGGATCGTCGCGCCTGGCGCGGCCAGTTCACCGACCTTCAGGTTGTGGGCGCTTACCTGCCCGCCCACCGGCGCGGCGAGTGACAGCTTGCGCACCTTCGTCTGTGCGGCAGCGACGGCGGCATCCGCCACCCGCACCTGCGCCTCGGCCACGCCAATTTGCGCGCTGGTTGCGCCGGCCTGCAGGTCGGTCAGGCGAGACTGCGCCTGTGTCACGGCGGTCACGGCGACGTTATAGCCAGACTCGGCGGCATCCACCTGCGCCTGTAACGCGCGCGCCGAACTGCGTTCCGCTTCCAGCGCGGCTAGCGTCGTCTGTGCGCCGTCGTAGGCGGCGCCGGCGGTGTTGACGCCGATCCAGGCCTGCCAGTTAGTCAGGTCCTGAAACGGCACGGTATAGCGATCCTTGACGAGTTGCGTCCCACTCTGAGAGGCCACGGCGGCAGCCAGCTTCTGGCGCGACACGTCGATCTGTGTGCGCGTCTGAATAATCTGCAGGTCGAGCGATTGCTGATTTGCCAGCAACAGGCGCGCATCTTTACGCGACTGATCGGCGGCAGCCCGCCCCGCCTCGGCCAGCGCCACGGCTGCCTGAGCCTGCTGGATATCCTCCGCGCGCGTCCCGGCCTGCACCTGCGCCAGCGTTGCGCGCGCTGTCTGCGCCCCGGCCTCGGCGATATGCAGTTCGGCTGCGGCAATCCCGCGATCCAGTTCGATAAGCCCATCGCTGGGTTTTACGTCCGCGCCTTCGGCGGCATGCAGCGCCGCAATGCGGCCACCCAGCTCGGACGAGATCGCCACCTCATCGGCTTCGAGAAAGCCCGATGCGATGACGCCCGCCGTGCCGGTCTGCGGCTGCATCGGCGCCGCAGCGGTTGTGTTGCCGCACCCGGATGCCTCGACAGTCACTATAAACGCGCTTATCAGCGCGAATACCCTCTTTTTCATCACACCTACCTTACATTGGCGATAAAGACATCCTCAAGCGATGGAGGAATCAACAGCGCGAGGCCAGGGTCGATCCCCTCCGCGCGCAACATTTCCAGGATAGTTGCCTGCTGGCCGGCTATGTCGGCGCCGATGACGTGCACACTTAGCCCGTACAGCGCCACTTCGTCGGCTTGCAGCCTGCCGTCGCTTTGCGCAGCGCGCAAGAGTCCGACGGCGCGCGCCGGATCACCCGGCGACAACTCCAGCACCTGGCCGTGCATCATGCGTTCCTTGATCTCACTCGGCGTGCCTTCAGCGATAATGTGCCCGTTGTGGATGAAGGCAAGCTGGTTGCAGTGCTCGGCCTCGTCCATGTAGTGCGTGGTGACGAAGATCGTCATGCCCTCGCTGGTCAGCCGGTACAGCAAGTCCCAGAACATGCGCCGCGACACCGGGTCGACGCCGGCGGTGGGTTCGTCGAGAAACACCAGTTGAGGCGTGTGCATGATGGCCGCGCCCAGCGCGAGGCGCTGTCGCCAACCGCCAGCCAGCAGGCGCGCGTATTGACGTTCGCGCCCCACCAGGCCGGCCATCTGTAACACGAAGTCGATCTGCGCGCGCAACTTGTCGCCATGCAGCCCGTAGGCGCGCCCGAAGAAGCGCAGGTTCTCGATCACCGTTAGGTCGTTGTACAGGCTGAAGCGCTGTGACATATAACCCAGATGCGCCCGCACGCGTTCGGGTTGGCGCGTGATGTCCATCCCCAGCACCTCAGCCAGGCCGGCAGTTGGCTTCATCAACCCGAGCAGGATGCGGATGGTGGTGGTTTTGCCTGAACCGTTAGGCCCGAGAAAACCGAAGATTTGCCCGCGCGGCACGCGGAACGTAATGTGATCCACCGCTGTAAAGCGGCCGAAGTGCTTCGTCAGGTCGTGAGCAACGATAGCGTTTTCCATACGCACTATTTCCCCGCCTGTTTGCCAATCAACGAGATGAACGCTTCTTCCATGCGCGGCTGCGCCGGCCATGGCCCCGCGCAACTCAGCCCCGCCTGCGCCAGGCGCTCAATAATCTCCGGCCCGCGTCGTGCCGCCGCGTCGACGAAGATGTGCAAGAGATCGCCGTAAGTCTGGATTTCCAACACGCCCGGCTGGCCGTTGAGCAACGCGGCTGCGCGCTGCAGGTTCTCAGGGCGGAACGCCAGCAGTTCGCCGTCGACCATCATCCGGATGCGGCTGGGCGCGTCGCATACCATCAGCCGCCCCTGATACATCAGCCCGACGCGCGAACAACGCTCGGCTTCGTCCATGTAGGGTGTGCTGACCACAATTGTTGTCCCGGTGATGTGCAACTCGGTGAGGATGTCCCAGAATTCGCGCCGCGACACCGGGTCAACGCCGGTGGTCGGCTCGTCGAGTAACAGGATTTCGGGCTCGTGGATGAGCGTGCAGGCCAGGCCGAGTTTCTTCTGCATCCCGCCAGAGAGTTGTGCCGCGCGGCGCGCGCTGAATTTGCGCATGCGCGAGAAATCGAGCAGGCGGTCGATGCGGCCTGCGCGCGCCTGGCGCTTGATCCCGAAGATGTCGGCGAAGAAGTTCATATTCTCCAGCACCGACAGGTCACCATACAGGCTGAACTGTTGCGACATATAGCCGAGGTGCGCCTTGATGGCCTCGGACTTCTTCACGGTGTCGAAGCCCGCGACGGTGGCATGACCGGCGGTCGGGTTCAAGATGGCTGCAAGCATGCGCAGGACGGTTGTCTTGCCGGCGCCGTCGGGACCGACCAGGCCGAAAATCTCGCCACGGAAAATAGACAAGTCAAGCGAGTCGACGGCGCGGGTAGCTCCGAATGACCTGCATAAGGCGCGGGTTTCGATGATCATCGATGCGTCAGCCATAACGCAGTGTATTTTAACCCTTGGGAGAGATGTCAGACTTCTCTTAGAAGTCTGACATCTTCCGCGGGCTCACGCTAGAATGAACACCCATCGCCCTGTGTGGGCGTAACTTGACAGGGATGGACACAAAGTAAAAGGCGGCAGGATGCCAATACAAGATATAAATCTCATGATGCCGGAGTCAGGCTCGGCTATGCCATTTGATCAGGCGGCAATTCGCCTGCATCCGCGCGACGATGTGGCGATTGCGCGTGTGACCCTCGCCGCAGGGCAAGTCATCAGCACGGGTGACGGCGCACTTGCGTTAGCGCTCACGCTCACGCAGCTTGTTCCCTCAGGACACAAGCTTGCATTACGCGCAGTCGGTGTGGGCGACCCCGTCCGCCGTTACGGGCAGGTGATCGGTTTCGCGTCGCGCCCGATTCAACCCGGCGAGCATGTGCACACACACAATCTCAGCGTGCAAGCCCTGGGCGCCCGCGACTACGCTTTCGGCGCGGACGCGCAGCCAGTGGACTTCGCGCCCGAGACCGAGCGCCGCGCGTTCATGGGGTACAAGCGCGCAAACGGGCGCGTTGGCACACGCAACATGATCGCGGTCCTATCGAGCGTAAACTGTTCGGCGCACACCTGCCGCCAGATCGCCCATCACTTCACGCCCGAACTGCTGGCCGCGTATCCGAACGTGGACGGCGTGATCGCGCTGACGCATGGGTTGGGCTGCGCAAGCCGTGTGGGCGGAGAAGACTATGTGCTGTTACAGCGCACGCTGGCGGGGATGTCCATCAACCCGAACGTCGGCGCGCACATCATTGTCGGGTTGGGGTGCGAGGCCAATCAGATATCCGATCTGATCCGCAACCAGAACATGGGCGAGCCGTTTCACCTGACCATTCAGGATGCTGGCGGCATCCGCAAGACGGTGCAGGCCGGCATCGCGGCGGTTGAGAAATTGCTCCCGGTCGTCAACGCCACGCCGCGCACGCCGCAACCGATCTCCGAGCTGATGATCGCACTGCAATGCGGCGGCAGCGACGGCTGGTCGGGCGTGACCGCCAACCCGCTGCTGGGCATGGTGGTGGACGAAGTAGTGCGACAGGGCGGCTCGGCGGTGCTGGCCGAGACGCCGGAGATTTACGGCGCGGAGCACCTGCTGACGCGCCGAGCAATCAACCGCCAGGTGGGCGAGAGGTTGATCGAGCGCGTGCACTGGTGGGAGGAACACTGCAAACGCATCGGCGCGGAGATCGACAACAATCCAAGCCCAGGGAACAAGGCGGGCGGGTTGACCACCATCTATGAGAAGTCGCTGGGAGCCGTAGCGAAGGGCGGGACAACGCCGCTGATGGGCGTGTACGAGTACGCGGAGCCCGTCACCGCGCGCGGCTTCACGTTCATGGATACGCCGGGATATGACCCTGTGTCTGTCACAGGCCAGGTCGCTGGCGGGTGCAATCTGGTCGTGTTCACCACGGGGCGCGGGTCGGTGTTTGGGTTCAAGCCGGCGCCGAGCATCAAAATCGTCACAAACACGCCGACGTACGAGCACATGAGCGACGACATGGACGTGGATGGCGGCCGCATCCTGAACGGCGTGGCGATGGCGCAGGCCGCCGCAGAGCTTCTCGATCTCGTCATCGCAGTGGCATCCGGGCAGCGCTCCAAGAGCGAGGCGCAGGGCGTTGGCGAGGAAGAATTCAACCCGTGGAACCTTGGCGGAGTACTGTAAGATGTATGGGCATTAACAATACTGTCATAAAACGACCCATACAGATTCAACACAGATGAAAATCGATCGCAAGGGGTTATGGATTGCTGCAGCACTGTCTATTGCGGCATTTACAGTGCGCATTTTTGACCTGACCGGTCGCAGTATGTGGCTTGACGAGGGCTATACCCTTGTGCGCATCGTGGGTTCCTGGCAGAGCATCTTGGTCAATGTCATGCTCAACCAGGGTCTTCCTTATGTGGATAGTCACCCGCCGCTCTACTTTCTGATCTTAAAAGCCTGGGGTCTTCTCGGCGGCACGGACGAGTTTGCCCTGAAGCTATTTTCCGTGTTTTGCGGCGTGTTGATCGTGCCTCTGACCTATGTCCTGGCGCGGCGCATGTTCTCGCACGCGACAGGCGTTGTGGCAGCGGTGCTGGCATTGTCGTCACCGGCGTATCAGTGGTATAGCCACGAGTTGCGCATGTATCCGCTGGTGTTTTGCCTGGCAGCTCTCAGCACATATGGTTTTTATCGCTGGGCGCAGGCGCTACCGCGACCTGCGGGTCGGGCGAACCGGTGGTGGATCGTCTGGCTGGCCGTAACAGCCGTATCGCTGGCTACGCATTACACCCTGGTCAGTCTGACGCTGTTTCAGGGTTTCGGCGGAATCCTGGTTCTCCTGCACCGCAAACCCGTGTTGAAATGGCGGAGACCCCTGATCTTGGGCTTGATTGCAGCGATGCTGCTGGGGCTGGCGATCACCTATGCGGCATTACAAAACGGCATTTTCGGCATCCCTGCAATTACGCCTCTCCCCGATCTCCTGCGGGCCGTGCTCGACGGCAGCTTGTTTGGCTTGAACGCCACAGACCCGACCAATTCGGTGATCACCTGGTTGTTTGGCGCTGTTTGTGTGCTCGGATTTGTGCTGCCGCTCAAGCAGCCGGATGCGCGCACAGGTGCGCGCCCAAGTGCGCGCAATTCATTCTGGGCGCGCTCGTTGCTTATGGCGTCCGCTTTTGGCGTAATCGTTCTTATCGACATCGCACTCACGGTTACGCGCCACTGGATTGATCTGCGTTATTTTGTGATGGTGATTCCGGCGATGCATGTGCTTTTTGCGCGCGCAGCAACACTCGTCTGGGGTCGGATGACTGGCGCGGGGGCACACAAGACGCTAGCGCGCACCATGCAAGCGGGACGCAAAGTCGTTGCGGGTCTGGCAGTCACGACAGTGATCGCCGCACAACTCTTTGGGCTATGGTGGGGCGGCGTTCGCACGCCATTCTGGCAGGATGACTGGCGCGGCATGGCTGCCTATATCCGGGACAACTACCAGAGCGGCGACGCGCTACTCATGGGTATCTACACGCCTGACGAGGTATTGAAACTCTACCTGCGCGACGTGCCGATTGACTATCATTACGCGACAGAATTCCTGAGCATGCCAACCGATGAGGCCAGTTTAGCGCTGGGGAAAGGACATAAACGCATCTGGTACGCGGAAACAGGGCGTGCGGGTTCAACCAGGCTGGATGCCAGTCTGGCGCGCTACTTCAAGCATGCGCGGCTGCCGGTCAACAGTCACACGGACATACTGGACTTAATGCTTTATGAGGTGGAATCGCCCGTGACCACTTCCATTCCAGCGACTGCCACCCCCATCAAGTATGCAGACACCGCCAATTCGCAGAGGCCGCATGTTGCTGCCTATGAGATCAAGCCAGGCAATCGATATAACCCGCTCCCGAATATGTGGCTCTCACTCTACTGGCAAGGGCCTATGACGACGGATGGCTCGACCTACAATGTCGCCGCGCGCCTGAAGAGCGCCGATAACACCTCCTGGGCAGACTGGTTCATGCCCGCCAGACTGGATATCGTGCCGTCAACGTGGGAGGGTAATCAGTTATTCCGCGTTGATTACCTCGTGCCCATCCCGGATGGCTTGCCGCCTCAGGCGTACACCATGCAGCTCGACATCAGCCTGGGGGAGAAAGCGGAGGTCAACCAGTCAGTTGCGTTGCCGTTGACACAGGATGAAGTGTCATGTTGCGTTCGTCTGCCAGCCTGGCCAGGCATCGCATTGCCACAAAATAGTCCTGTGCAGTGGCAGACCAATGGCGCCGCACTGGTGAAGACGGAGTACCGAACCGTGCTGCAGCCCGGTGCATTGGCGCCTGTGATCGTCACATGGAAGCTGGATCGCCCTTTCAAAACAGGCTGGCAGACTACGCTTAGCCTGGAGAAACTGACAGGCGGGGTAGTAGTATCCATGACGACGCCTGCGACAGCAGGCCAGTTGCCGATTGCAGCCTGGCCAGTCAACGAGCTTATGCGCACCGTGCATGTATTGGAACTGCCTTACACCGTCAAGCCCGGATACTATCGACTGACTCTGGCGCGCAAAGAGGATAGCGGTCGCGTCATGGATGGCGTCCTGCTCGGTCTTGTTGAGGTGCGGGATTATCCGCCGTCGCCAATAGAGCAGAATGTGCCCAACCGGATTAACGGCAACGCAGGCACATTCACCTTACTGGGCTACGCGCTGGAACAGCCATTTGCGCGCGATGTCACCTTGCCTTTCCATGTGTACTGGCGCATTGATTCCGCGACTACCGATGATGGCGTGCTTTTTTTGCACCTGTTCAAACCCGATGGCACGCTGGCTGCTCAGGACGATAATCCACCAGAACAGGGCAAGCGGTCAACACTGACTTACAGAGCGGGCAGCGGCATCGATCAGGTCCATCGCCTTGTGATCCCTAAAGATGCCCCTGCTGGTGTTTATAAAATGTACGCGGGTATATACAATCGTGGAGACAAAGAGCGATGGACGTCCGTACAGGATGGCAAAAACATGCCAGACAAGCAACTCTATCTTGGAGAGCTGGTGCTGCCTTAATCTGTAGGCGCACTCCGGAGTAAGCAATGAAAGAATATAAAAACTTGATCAATGGCCAGTGGGTCGCGGCATCGAATGGCGCGACGTTTGAGAATATCAACCCTGCGATTGCGGGCGAAGTGCTTGGCGTGTTCCCGGCGGCGACCCGCGAGGACACACGCCGAGCCATCGCGGCCGCGCGCGAGGCGTTCCCCGCCTGGGCTCGCATGCCCGCGCCGAACCGCGGCGCAATCCTAGATAAGGCCAGCCAGATCATCGCCGGGCGCATGGACGAACTGGCCGCGGTGCTGACGCGCGAAGAGGGCAAGACATTCGCTGAAGCGAAAGGCGAAGCCATCCGCGCGCGCGACCTGTTCCGCTACTTCGGCGGCGAGGGCTGGCGCATCCGAGGCGACATGCTTCCCGGCACGGTGACCGACGAGGTGCTGTTCACCAAACGCGAGCCTCTCGGCGTCATCGGGATGATCACGCCCTGGAACTTCCCGCTCGCGATCCCCGCGTGGAAAATTGCGCCCGCGCTGGCCTATGGCAATACAGTCGTGTTCAAGCCAGCCTCGTTTGCGCCGCACACCAGCCTGCTGCTGGCTGAGATTCTTCAGGAAGCCGGGCTGCCCGCCGGTGTGTTTAACTACATCACCGGATCCGGGCGCGAGGTGGGCGACGAGGTTGTCAACAGCGCAGACGTGAAGGGGATCAGCTTCACAGGATCCTATGATGTCGGCACGCGCATCTATGCCCAGGCGATCAAGAACCTGACGCGCGTGCAACTGGAGATGGGCGGCAAAAACCCCACCATCGTGTTGAACGACGCGAAACTTGACCTTGCGGTGGATATCGTGGTGCGCGGCGGGTTCGGGTTGACCGGGCAGGCCTGCACCGCCACCAGCCGCGTGATCGTGGAAGAGGGCATTGCGGCGGACTTCGCCGCAGCGCTGACCGAGGCCGCGCGCAAGCTGACCGTGGGCGACGGGATGGACGGGCGCACCCAGATGGGCCCGGCGGTCAACCAGGATCAGCTCGAGACCGATCTGAAGTACATCAAGATCGGGCAGGACGAGGGCGCGAAGCTGCTCGCGGGCGGCGGGATCGCCCGGGACGGCGGGTTCTATGTGCAGCCCACGGTGTTTGACGATGTCGAGCCGGGCATGCGCATCGCGCAAGAAGAGATCTTCGGGCCGGTCATCAGCCTGATCCACGCGAAGGACGTGGACGATGCGATCGAGAAAGCCAACGGCATCGGCTTCGGGCTGGCGGCGGGCATCGTCACCAACGACATGCACAAGGCGCTGACATTCGCCGACCGGATCGAGGCTGGCGTGGTGAAGATCAACGAGCCGACAACCGGGCTGGCGGCGCACATGCCGTTCGGCGGTTTTAAACATTCCAGCGCGAATACGTTCAAGGAACAGGGCGGCAGCGCGATCGACTTCTACACCCGCATCAAGACCGTCTACCTCAAGCACTGAGACAGAGAGGATTTATCCACGAATTTACGCGAATCGGAACGAATCAACGCAAAACGGGAGATATTAATCTTGTTGGTGTAGATTCGTGAATGAGATTCGTGAGGATTCGTGGATATAAATGATAAAGTTTGTATTTGGGCTGATTTTTGGCGTGATTGTTGGCGCGGCGGCGGCGCTGTACTTGAGCCCTAAGGCCGTTGTCAGTCGACCGATCGTTGCGGCGCCCGCAGCGAGGCCGGGGACGATCCACGTGAGCGTCGACCAGGCATACCTGAACAAGCTGATGACGGAAGCGCTGGCCGGGCAGGCGCAGTTCAAGGGGATGCAGCCCACGTTGGCGCTGCAGGGGCCGAACACGGTGATCGTGACGGTCGACCTGCAGGCGGATGTCGCCGGCGTGACGCTCAAGGCGCGTCCGGAGGTGATGATGCAGCTATCTCTCAACGCGGGGCGCATCCGAACACATGTGGCGAACGTCAACTTCGGTATTGTGAATGTGCCGCTCGAACCGTTTCAGGCGCAGATAAACCAGATCGAAAGCATGATGGAGGATCAGGCCAACCGCGCCGTGACAAACGGGTTGGCTGGCACCGGGTTGAAGATTGTCAACGTGACTACTTCAAGCAACAGCCTGAACGTGGATCTGGGCGAGTAACGCGTGTCGTCAGGTCGGTTGCATGTAATTGACACCGCCGCGTCAGGAATACGTATCCATACTGTGTATAGTTTTGTGTAGCCATTCACATAACAGGAAGGTAAAACAACCATGCGAAACTTCATCTTGCGCGTCATCGTGAGCGCCATCGCGATTGCTGTAGCGGCCGCCTTGCTGCCCGGCATTAGCGTCGTCAATAAAGACATTCTGTCATTCCTGCTGCTCGGGTTGATCTTCGGCATCGTCAACGCGCTGATCAAGCCGATCATCTCGATTCTGAGTTGCCCGCTTGTGCTCCTCACGCTGGGGCTGTTCATGTTCGTCATCAACGGCGTCATGCTGATGATTACTGCGGCGCTATCGGACGGGCGTTTGAAGGTTGACGGGCTGGGCTGGGCCATCGTCGGCGGCATCATCATGGGCGTGGTGAACGTAGTGCTCGAACTGGTGCTGGGGATGAGTGGCGACAGCAAACGAAGCGCATAGAACATTTGCGCCCATGCTGGTGCGGTCGCGGGTCAGTTCCGTCACGGCGAGGTCGATGGCATCGGATGGCTGGCTTTCAATCAAGGCTATGGACTTGTGGCAAAGGCTTCGATCTCGCAGCACCACGCATTGAAATGTGCGCATTTCTCGCGCATGACCTGCAATCCTATCCGCTGGGAAACCAACGGCCCATGGAAAGTCTTGCGGTAACCAGGGAAAATGGCCTCAATCCGTTTTGACGGCGAAAATCCGGGACGCTCGTTTATCTCTTCAGGCGTGTTGAACTGATCAATTATCTGTGCGAACGCAGCTTGCGCTTTCGGCTGCGTCATGGCGCGGGGTAATTCATCGCGCGAGGAAAACAATAGCGCCTCGTATTCATGCAGCGCCAGATAGGGTAAAAAGTTGCGTTGCTTGCCAAAGTGTTCACGCAAAGCCTCTTCGACATGCCGTACGCGCAAAGCCGGTTTCCCCTTGGGACGGGTGTCCATACCTGGGAAGTCCGCCGGCAACTGATAGTAATCCAGCATGGTTGTTATCAGTGCGCTCGCGTCATCACCCAGCAACCGCAATGCATCCCTTTCAAACTGGCGAAAGGAACTGATCCCTCCCTTGAAATTCGTTCCGCTGAGAACGCGTTTTGTGGTCAATAGTGTTGGCGCTATATGTGTAGAAAACGGCAGAAGATGCGGTTGCAGCACATCCTTGATGAAACGCTCTTCTGTCTGGCCTTCGACCAGAACCAGTATCCGTTTCATCAGGGGCGTGCTCCGATGATGTTCTTTTCCCACAACTCGCCCAGACCATAGCCTTCATAGCCTTGGTATTCCTCAATCCATTTACTCAGGTCCTGGTTTCCCAGGCGGCGAAACACACTCTGGTTGTCTTCACGATCGACTGTCCAGACATTTTCAGGACCGAATTGGTTCACCAACGTGACCGATTGCGTGGCTACTAGCACCTGCACATATGTGGATGCTGAGGAGAGCATGCCTGCCAGTAATGCGATGGCTGCCGGGTGCAGGCCGAGTTCCGGTTCATCCAGCAGAACGAGACCTGGGATTTCGGGTTGCAACAAAAGCGTCGCCAGGCACATGAACCTTAGTGTGCCATCAGACAACGACAAGGCGTCAAAATAAGCATCACTGTCTTTTTGTTTCCATTCCAACCGGATCTTATCCGGGGACAATCGCGATGGCGCCAGGTTAAACCTTTCGAAGAAAGGCGCGATTTGTCGTATTGCATCTTCAATATTGCGGAAATGGTCTGGATACTGTTTTTGAAGCAGATAGAGGAATGCGGCCAGGTTTGACGCATCCGGGCGCAGGAAACGGTTGTCTTCGATAGCGCCAGTCGATTTCATCGCTGCCGTATCGCTGGTGTCATGAAAATGATACAGATGATAGGAACTTATCTCCCCACTCACATACTGTCCAACAGGGTGATTGACAGATGCGAGTAGAGCTTCCCTGCTCCCGCTATTGGTATGCAGACGTGTGGCCGTTGAGGGTTTGCCATGCTCATAGGCATAGATGGTTTCACTGTCAACAAAGAGCCCATCATCATCGCTGGGGGCAAGGCGGATACGGTACCCGTTGTTCACATTGTCGTCGCGGTATTCCAGCGCGATCTCGATGTAAGTGGATCCTCTGCGGCCGAGATAGAGCAAACGATCTGCACCCCGTTTCAGAGAGTAGGTAACCAATCGTTGATCATAGATTTCGCGTAGAAGCTGAAATGCTTCGACCAGGTTTGACTTACCGGCCCCGTTCGCCCCGATAAACACGTTGAGCGCGTCCATCTCCAGGGTTTGATTCCGGATGGACTTAAAATTCTGAATGGTGATTTTTTCAAGGACGCGCATGAGTCTGTTCTATTAATCCTGATGATTCATCGGCAGGATGCCGTGTGCCATCATTATCATTCAGTCGAGACCAAAATTGTATTGCGCCACTTCAGAAAATCCTTCGGGTGTGCTTATCGGGATTACGGCTCGTTCAAACACACCCGAAGGATTTTTGCTATTATGGCCCCATGTCCAAACCAATACCATTGGAATACGGCAGGTGCTATCACATCTATAATCGCGGCACTAACCGCGAAAATGTATTTATCGAGAAGCGCAACTACCGGCATTTCCTGCGACTATATGCCCAGTATATTGTCCCAGTTGCAGACACGCACGCTTACTGCCTGTTACGGAATCACTTTCACCTGCTCGCGCGAATAAAGACACCCGAAGAACTCGCGCAGTCGCAAAACCTGGGGCAGGCCTTCTCGGACCTATTTAATGCCTACGCCAAAGCCATCAACAGCGCATATCAACGCACTGGCAGTCTGTTCCAGCATCCTTTCGGGCGCATTGTGGTTGACTCCGATCGTTACTTCCAGAAGTTAGTGGTGTATATCCACCAGAATCCGCAACGACATGGATTAATCGATGACTTCCGGCGGTGGGAATTCTCATCCTACGGATCTTTTTTGTCCGACCAGCACAGCCATTTACGCAGAACTGAAGTCGTTACCTGGTTCGACAATATGGACAATTTTCGCGCTATGCATGATATGCCGATAAGAGAGCAGACGATTGTGGCACTGATAGCAGATGACTTCGACTGAAGAGTTAAACCCTTCGGGTGTGTTTGAACGAATCGTGATCTCGCGCTGCACACCCGAAGGGTTTTACGGGATTGGAACGTAGACATCGGCGCCGGCCAGAGTCTGGTCGATGCGGTAGGATGCGTAGATGGCGCTCAGCATCTCACTCGTCCAGCGTTCTTCGCGCAGGTTCTTGTGAACCAGAATCACCGGGAATTCTTTGCGCAGAATGGCGTCGACAAATGGCGCAGGGTTCCACAAACCGGCCTCGGCCAGTTGCTTGCGCGCAAAGGGATCGTAATATAGCGCGCCCCTGGTCAACACGACAAGGTCAATGTCTTCGTCGGCCAGCACTGGGGCGGGTTTTGATTGCACGATTTGCGCGAGTTTGGATATTTCCGGGAGACGCGACGTAACACCCCCAATCCTGCCGTAATGCTCCGAGTGCCAGTTCACCATGATGCCCACCTGGATCGCAAGCAGCATCAGCACCAGCGCGCGGCGCCAGAGATGCGCGCGTTGCCAGGCGATCAACATGCCGGTGACTAGGCACAGTGCGACAGCCAGTTCGTAGAGGTAGTTGATATTCGACCCCTTCTTGCCAATGGTCAGCGCCACGATCAACGCGCCAATGAGATATGGGGTTGCCAGCCACCAGGCGCGATTGCGTTTTATGATCCCCAGGATGACGAATCCGGGGCATGCAATCGCCGCGCCAACGATGAGCAGCGGGCTGTACTGGATTAACTGAGCAAGCATCGGGATAGCGCTGCTCCAGTCAAACGGGCCGATATTCGCCGACACGATATTCAGCAGGAATCCACCGCCTGTCGCCAGATTCAGAATCACAAATACGCTGCCGCTCATGGCAAGGGTGAGTGCAGCCAGCAGGAAGGCGCGCCCGCGCGTTTGGTCGCGCCATAGCCACACGAACGCTGCGAATGGCGCCGCCACGATATACGACTGGCGCGTATAAATTGAGGCGGTAAACAACAACCCGCCAATGAACAGCCCGCTCAACCGATGCCCCCCGCGCACGACCGTATACAGCCCGGCGCAGCTCAATGCCAGGGCTAGCGAATCGATCCGATTCAGTCCGGACCAGTACACGATGCAGGGAATTGCGATGAGCGTGACCCCGGCGAGCGCCCCTGCCAGGCGGTCAGCGGTGATGGCGTGCACGATGAGCCCGATAAACAAGGCCGCCGCGATAATGCTGAGAATCGATATGAACCGCCCATACCAGAATGACGGCCCGAAAAGAAGGGCCAGCGGCGCCTGGACGAGCGCAAAGACTAGAGGGTAGTTCGAGACGTAATAGGGCGGATCGACCAGAGTGTTCCGATAGATGTTCTCCCCGCGTGACAATCTGAGGGTTTGATCAAGGACGACCCCTTCGCCATAGTCCAGCCCATAGGGATATTGCAGCGCAAACTGGTTTTCGGTAAAGAACACTGCGAACGCGCGGGTGAATTGTGCGAGCAACAACAGAGAAGCGAGCAGGAACAACAGGCGCGGCGTCCAGGTTCTGACGCGATGACTCGTGGTAGTTGGCATGGTTCTCTCGTTCCACGAAGTGTAGCTTGATTGAACGGTGGCAGCGTCGGGAGGGAAAAACGAACCCGCCAGAAAGTGTGTTTTCGGGCGGGTGGGGTCAACCGGCTGAAGCCTCGGCCTCCGGAGAACCTACACGGGTTGGGCAGCCGGTGCAGGCGCGTGGGCGCCGTTGCCGTTCGTGGAGGCGCTGGCGGGTGCGGGTTGTGCGCTGAACTGGCTCATATATAGGTTGTAGTAGAACCCGCCGGCAGCAAGGAGTTCGTCGTGCTTGCCGCGTTCGATGATCTGCCCATCCTTCAGCACCAGCACCATGTCCGCGTTGCGGATCGTGCTCAAGCGGTGCGCGATGACGAACGACGTGCGCCCGTGGAGCAGTTGCTCCAGCGCCGATTGGATCAGGCGCTCGGTGCGCGTGTCCACTGACGAGGTCGCCTCGTCGAGGATCAGGATGCGCGGGTTGGCCAGCGCCGCGCGCGCAATCGCCAGCAACTGGCGTTGACCCTGGCTCAGGCCGCTGCCGCGCTCGCCCAGCACGGTGCTGTACTTTTCCGGCAGGCGGTCGATGAATGTGTCGGCGCGCGCCAGCTTTGCCGCGGCGATGCACTCCTCGTCGGTCGCCTCGGGGCGCCCGTAGCGGATGTTCTCCATCACGCTTGTGCTGAACAGGAAGGTGTCCTGCAACACGATGCCGATCTGCTTGCGCAGGCTGTCGGTCGTCACGTCGCGCACGTCGATGCCGTCGATCGTCACCGATCCGCCGGTCACGTCATAGAAGCGCGGGATCAGGTTGATGATCGTCGTCTTGCCCGCGCCGGTCGGCCCGACGATGGCGATGGTCTGGCCGGGCTGCACGGTAAAGTTGATGCCCTTCAGCACGGGTTCGTCCTTCTTGTACGCTGCCTGGGTGTCTTTGAAATTCACCAGCCCCTTGATCTGCGGCATGGCCTTCGCGCCGGGTTTGTCCACGATGTCGGGCTTGACATCAAGCAGGTTGAAGATGCGTTCGCCGCCGGCGATGGCGTTCTGGATGTTCGTCCATAACACCGAAATCTGCTGGATCGGCTGGTTGAACCGCTGCACATAGCTGATGAAGGTGATCACCAGCCCGAGCGACACCGACGTGCCGAACAGCGTCTGGCCGCTCAACAGCACCAGCCCGCCGATGCAGGTGATCAGCGCCAGCCCCAGGTAGCCCAATGCTTCCAGCGCCGGATTGAGCGCCGCCGTATACGATACCGCCTTGATGTTGGCGTCGCGGTTGGCTGCGTTGGACACCTTGAAGTTCTCGATGTTCTCCTCGGCGCGGTTGAACGCCTGCACCTCGCGCACAGAGGAGATCGACTCCTGCAGTTCGGCGTTGACGTTGCCGATGCGCTCGCGCGCCTTGCGGTACGCCTTGCGCGCCTGTCCTGAGAACCACCACGTGGCAATCACCATGGCAGGCACGCCGAGCAGGCTGATCAGCGCGAAGGGTATGCTCCGGGTCAGCATGTTGTAGACGATCCATACCAGTAACAAGATGCCGCTGACGACGTTGACCAGAGCGAAGTTAAACGCATTGCCAATCGTCTCGGAGTCGTTGGTGATGCGGCTCATCAGGTCGCCGGCTTCGTGCTCTGTGTAATAGCTCATCGTCAGCCGATGCAGTTGCTTGAACACGTCCAGGCGCATCGAGCGCAACACATGTTGCCCGGCCCACGTCATCGTGAAGAACGTCACACCGCCGAGCAGTGAACCTGCCACGTACATCGCGACGATGATCAAGACCATCCCGCCCAAGCCGATCAAGCGATCCGAGGCGCTCAACGCGCTCGGATCTGTCGCCGATGGCACTGGAATACCCGTTACCGCGACCACGCCGCGAATGAACTGGTGCGTCAGGTCAGTCGTCACTGCGGCATCCGCGCCCGCCGCCAGCCAGCAGTTGGACTGCGCGCTCGCGTTAGCGGCTGCCGGCGCCTGACCGGGAATACTGAACGAATTCGCCACGGCCGGCGTGAGATAACAATCCACCACCTGACCGGTTAGATCGGGCGTCGTCACCTGTGTCCAGGTTGAAACCACGACGATCACTACAACCAGCACCAGCACCGGCCAGAACGGCTTGAAGTAAAAACCAAATCGGGCCAGCGTGCTGCGCAGATCGCGCGGCTTCATTGTCTCGCTGCCCATCATGCGCATTGCGCCACCGGGTCCACCTAACATTGTTCACACATCCTTTGTCTCTAGACTGCGACAGTTGTCAATTCGGGTCGTATTTCCGTCTCGCTATGGCTTTCGCCGACGAGTTGCGAGTTGTATATTTCGGCGTAGATGGCGCTGTCTTCCATCAGTTCGCTGTGCGTCCCGCGAGCGACGACCTGCCCCTTGTCCAGAACCAGGATCAAGTCCGCCTTCATGACGGTGCTGATGCGTTGCGCGATGACGAAACTGGTGCGCCCCTTCATCAACTTATCGAGCGCGGCCTGAATCTGTTTCTCGGTGGTCAGGTCAACGCTGCTGGTCGAGTCATCGAGGATCAGGATATGCGGGTCGAGCAGCAATGCGCGCGCGATGGCGATGCGTTGTTTCTGCCCGCCGCTGAGAGTCGTGCCGCGCTCGCCCACCGGCGTTTCATAGCCTTGCGGGAACGACATGATGAAGTCGTGCGCGGCGGCGGCCTGCGCCGCCGCGATTACTTCCTCCATCGTCGCATCGCTGCGACCGAAGGCGATGTTCTCGCGAATCGTGCCGCCGAACAGGTTAGTCTCCTGCAGCACGATGCCGATCTGCGACCGCAGCGAGTTCAACGTCACGTCGCGCACGTCAACGCCGTCGATCTTGATAGTTCCCTCGCTGGCATCGTAGAAGCGCGGGATCAGGTTGATGATTGTCGTCTTGCCCGAGCCAGTCGCGCCGAGCAGCGCCACAGTCTGATCGGGTTGTGTCTCGAAGCTGACGTTCCTGAGCACCGGATCGCTGCCGGGGAAGTAGCGGAAAGTAACGTTGTCAAAGGTGACCCTGCCGCGCACCGCGGGTAGCTCCAGCGCGCCCGGCTTATCAGTTACATCGTTCTTCGCATCCAGAATCTCGAAGATGCGCGTCGCCGAAGCAGCCGCCTGGCCGAGTTGGGTGATGATGAAGCCGAACTGCGCCATCGGGAAGAACAGATACACCAGATAAAGCGTGAACTCCTGCCATTCGCCGATGCTCAGCGTGCCCGCGATGATCTGCTTGCCGCCGAAATACAACGTGGCAGCCTGACCCAGGTTGGCGACCATAAAGGTGAGCGGGAACAGGAATGTGAACAGCCGCGCCACCGTGATCTGCTGTTGCATCACCTGGTCAGCGGCGGTCTTGAATTTGGCCTGCTCGCTCTTCTCGCGCACGAACGCCTGCACCACCTTGATGCCGGCCAGGTTCTCCTGCAGAACCGTGTTCAACGCGGACAGGCGCTGCTGCACCTTGATGAAGAGCGGTTGGCTGACGGTGCCGAAGATGGCAAATAAGACGAAAGCGACAGGCAGGACGGGGACGATCACCAGCGCCAGTTGGGCATTGGTGGCGAAGATGATGGCGAGTGCGCCGATGATGAGCACTAACGCGCCCGCAAGCTGCAATAGACCCTGGCCGATGAATAGGCGCACTTTCTCAATGTCGTCGGTGGCACGGATCATCAACTGACCGGTCTGGTTGCGGTCGTGATACGAGAACGACAAGCGCTGGATCTTGGCAAACAGGTCGTTGCGCATATCGTAAGCGATCATCTGCGAGTTGCGTTCGGCCCAGTAGGCCTGCAGGAAGGAGAACAACCCGCGGAAGATGGCGAACACAACGATGGCGATTGCCGAGATGACCAGCACATTGGGGGCATCGGCTTTGTCGGCAGTCATCTTTGCCACGAGGTCGGCCTGCGTCAGCGTCGCGGGCAGCTTGAGGAAGGCCAGTATCTTCGGCAGCGCCTGCCCCATGAAGTTGGCCGGTATCTGGCCCAGCGCGGAGATGATCGCATCGGCGATGGCGCCCTGCGTCACGGCGTCGATCATGCGGCGCAGCAGGCTTGGCACGGCCAGCATCGACACCGTGGCGATAAATAGAAACACATACGGCATGGCGGCCTGGCGCTTATAGCGCGTCAGATACTCCAGCGCGCGCCGGAGCGCAGTGCGGTTAATCGGCGGGCGCGCGGGACGGCCCGCGCCTTGCGCGCCATTTGAGCCCGGCGCGCCGGGCATTCGATTTTGCATGTTAGTTACTCCTTCCTACCTACAGTCTGTCTCACTTACTACGAACCATCTGGTTACTATTTGGACGTCGGGGCCCCATCTGGCGGGGGCGCATCGGGTGGACACCCTGCCGCGCCGTCAATCGCCCGCGCGGCCACGTCCAGAACCTGAGTCACCACGTCGTGCCCAGGCGCGAGTTGGCGAATCAGTTCCTGCAACAACTGGCTGAGCTGGCGGCTCTTCTCCATGCCAAGCGCATTCAAGGCCAGGCACAGTTGATCTTGCACATCCACCGGCGGAACCAGCGCCAACATTTGGCGCGCGTGGTCGGTCAGCATCAAGGGTGTGCGGCGGCGATCGTCGGGATCCTTGCCGCGCACGACCATGCCTTCATGCTCCATCCGATCCACGATCGGCACCAGCGTTGAAGGCGCCAGCATCATGTGGTCGCTCAGTTCGCGGATGGTGAACGGGTTGCAGCTCAGGATGCGCAGCATCCCATATTGGGGGCCACTCACGCCGGGCAGATGTCTGGCCAGCCGCCCTTCGAGATCCTGCGCCATCAGCTTTGTGCCGATGGCCGCAAAAGAGCGGATTTCAAACGCCAGTGCGGCGAATTCGGCGTCTCTCATCTAATTCTCAGAATACATTGGTTTCGAATCATTCGTAATCGAATCATATCAAGCCGAATCACTGATGTCAAGGGGGAGGAGGGGAGAAGAGGAGAAGAGGAGAGGGGGAGAGGAGGGGAGAGGTTGTTAAGCATGGTCTGCCCACCACGTCCGAAGTGGATGTGGCATAGGCGGCTCATACCTGGCATTGGCGCGTATTTTGTTCAGCGTTAAACGAAGATCATCCATAGAAGGTCTATGCATCAAGAATGATGCAATCGCAAGAAAACGGGGGTGAAGGCATCAATCAAGCATCTCCTGAACATTTTTTGCCTGGCAGGATGTCATCGGACTCTCTCGTGGCGTTTGTCATGTATGGGAGTTGCTCTTGCAGTGTTTCGACGATGCGGCGCGCTTCAAGGCGATCGACATGCAGGAAGCGCGCCAGCTGGCCTTCAGTGATTTTGGCGTCCCTGAATGCGTTAACAGCCAGGAGTTGGTATCGCATGGGCAGCGGATGGTCACGCGATGGAATATAGTCAAGCTCAAGTTCCTGGCGCGTTTCACGCACACTCAAACCTCTTTCTTTCTGATGTTCCCATACGCCAGCAGGCAGTATTTTCATACCCTCCAGGCGACGTGTAAACGCCTCTGCGGAGACGCCATAGTAGTGTGCCAGGACCATCAAGTCGGCAAGCATAAACTTGCCCGCCGCCTGTTTGACGTCATTCACACGGCGAATGATGCTTGAGGTTGGCATCAGGAAATACATGGCGAAGGCATCTACCAGCCGCTCTTCCTCCGGCACACGTTGATACACGGACAAAAACGAGCCATGCGATTTCTGCCGAGCAACCAGGAAGTGACCGTAGTCGCGCGCTAATGACCATCTACGCCGTTCTTCAGCGTGTTGCGCGTTTACACCAATACAAGCTCCAAGCGGCTCAACGTAAAAATACAGTGCCGAAACCGTTGAGGGCTGGAAAGGTAGATAAAAGACGCGTATCCCAACATCCTGTTCCAGAATGTCGCGCAGCATTGGTATAGGGCCATCACCCAGGCCGAGTCGATTTCTTTCCTGGATGGCGATGCTTTCTGCAGCCTGCTGCGCCGAGGTGTTTGCAGTCGCGTATTCAGCCGGATACTTCCGGGTTAGCGGCGCGCCCACGATCTGCTCAAGTTCGAGGTAATCCATCGCATATTGGCGCAACAGTTCGACGGACTGTTCCAACTGCTGCTGATCGCCTTCCGACAAAAATGCCGGCCCACGCAGACGAATGCTCGTAAGCTCAAGGCTTGGACGTGGGCGGACGAAGTCGCTGATCTGCCGCCCGTAAGTCTGAGCAAGCATGATCAGTTCATTGGCCTTGATGCGGCGTTCACCTTTTTCGATAGCCGTCAAAGTCGTCCGCGCGGCATTGATCACCTTCGCAGCTTCCTCCTGCGTCATGCCGCGGCTTTTGCGAGCGGCTTGCAGTTCCCTGCCCAACTCGCGCGTATCGATCGTATCAAGAATGTTCGTGTTTATCTCCATCCCATGCCTTTTGAACAGACCACCTTAGGTCGATGGTACCGCGAGGATATGACAATGTCAAGCTGTAGTGGTGTTATTGATGCAGAAATGTCAGAAATTTAGGCCATGGCTTGCCACGGATGAAAGGATTCCACGGATGCGCGCGGGCTCTTATCCCGGAACGCATCCGTGAATCCGGTTCATCCGTGATTCAGACTGCATTTTCATTAATACTCCCACACCTCATGCGCCAGCGGGGCGTGGTTCAGTTCATCCCTGTATAACTGCCACTGGGGCATGAATTGGTTCATGTGCGCTGTAAAGCGGTCGTTGTGGCGGCGTTCAAGCAGGTGCACCAGTTCGTGCACGACGATGTATTCGAGGCACAGGGGCGGCTTCTTGATCAGCTCCAGGTTGAGCCAGATGCGCCGGGCGTCGATGTTGCAGGTTCCCCAGCGGGTCTTCATCTGCCGGATGCCCCAGTTCGTGCCGGGGACGCGCCGATTGGAAATCCGGGGCACGCCGGTGCAACCAGTGCACACCGATATTGAGCGCACGCGATTCGGCAGCATAGTCGTGGCTCGTGCCGGGAACTGTGGTGGTGTATTACATATTGGTGGCACGATGCGCATGAGATGGATCTGCCAAGTCAATTACTGGACACCTTCGACAATAATCATCTGGCTGCGCGTGGCACAGAATGTGGCGTATCTGCTTGAGCGGAGCGTATTCCGGCGAATTCAACCATTCTTTGGCACGTGCGACACTGGCAAACTTTAAAATGATCAATCCTTTGGGCACACAGTCGCCTTCCACCGTTTCAGTTGCGCCATTACGCACCAGATATTCACCACCATACGCAGCAACCGTGGCTGCGACGCCTCTGATATATACCTGCATGGCAACCGGATCGGTAACCTCCACCTGATTCAGCACGTATGCCGACATTTTTCGCCACCTTATCAATCATCAAACACGAGCAGCGATTGCCCATGTGTATGGAAACAGGCCAAGTATATGGCAAACCTTTTCGCGGCAACATCAGCAACCTGTGGAGACCGTGGTGGATGATGAGGTTGCAGCTATAGCCCTGCCGCTTCAGGAACGGGCGCAACAAGTCTTCTTCGATGTTGCGGTTGTCATGACGGCCTGACCAGATGCCCAGGTAGGTGTAGTGCAGGACATCTCGAAACAGGCGAATGACCCGTTGCTGCGTGGCGCGCTCGATCTGTCCTACTGGCGGCATGTCACACCTTCATCAGTTTGAAGTCGATCTTGTAGCGATAGAACTCAACATTGGGAATCATCGAGAGCGCATACTGCAATTTGTCGTCGTTATCAAGCGCGATAATAATGCCTTTGATGGTTTGTCCAGCTACGGCGAGTTCTTGCTTCACATATCCCATGTAACGCAATATCTGGCCGACAACGACATCACTTGCTTTACCTCGCTTCAACTCAACGACCAGTAACTCGCCTTTGTCCTTCCTGATCGCCAGGATATCGATGACGCCGGTATCTGTCTGATATTGCTGACCGGCAAGTTCGTTATCTTCGGTGAAGATGTTGTAGTTTTTCCCCAGTTCAGTCTGTGACCAGTTCCGCACGAGAAAGTCTTCCAGGTGTTTTTCCATGGCAAATGCATAGAGGTCTTCGACGGGTTCACCGTTCACAATAATCACGGGTGGTGTGATACCCGACAGCAATTGCTCGATCTCATCCCGGTATCCAGCCATACTACACACAGTCGCCCTTCCGGTGGCAGAATTCTGCAATGCTAGACTCATTCTCGCCTTTTCAATCGACGTATCAAGCCAATGTACCGGTCGACAGTGTGTCAGTTCATGGCCTGGTGCGTAATAATAGTCACCGGTCACTTCGCCGACATGATATCGGCCTGTGCCGTCCGGACACAGCACCCTATCGCCTGTCTGGATGCCCTTGCATATCGTCCAGATGTAACCGCCGATCTGGCCTGCGCCTGGTCGGGTTCTTTCAGGATACAAGGTTGTAAATACCGGTATGAACCAGGCGTTGAAATCATGCCAGTCTTCATATAGCCGGTTAGCCAGGTTCTCGTCGCTGCCATTGGTATAAGGTTTTATACCAATGTAATTTCCGGCGAAGCACTCCTGTGCGTAAACATGACCCTTGCCCAGCATGACTCGGTAGTAGTTTGTCATAGTAACCTCAATTGGAATCGGGCTTTTGTTGCAAGTTGTAAAGGTCACGATACCACGCGATCCACTTGTCCAGTTCTGCATCGCGACACATGCCGGCAGCCTCGATCACATCGGTCGAGGTGAAGACGGAGAATTTGGGATTGTGGGCGATCAGCTCCCGGTATCTATCCAGGGATTTGTCCAGGGAGATGTTGCCTTTGTGCTTTACGACTGAAAAAGTAACATGCTTGTAGCCCTGCGACGTATCTTGCTCGATGCTTAAGCCCAGCAGTTGATTGCGCCAGAGTTGGTTCAAGCCGCCTCGAAATGGACATCCAGTAAACCCGGCGCCGTTGGCAAAAAAGGCTTGGTTGTCAGCAGTGATATCCCAATACGCGAAGTGGCACTTGTCGTGGTAATAGCACCAGTGCTTGTCTGCAACAAGCTCCGCAAAACTCTTGCGGCAATCGCGTCTGGGATTTTTATGTTTTTGATTGCTCTTATAACCGCCACAATCCGTGAACTCATCTTCGGTCAGCTTGTGCTCGATCAGCCACAGGCACAACTCACCCTCATGGTTGTAGTAGGCAATGGCAATATCCGCGTCGGTTCCAGACACCTTCTTTTTATCGTTGAGATGACCGCCGTTCGGCTTATCACCCCAGAATTCGAGTTGGTAGCCACGATCCAGTTTTTCAGTCGCTAGCCGGGCAAAGTCGGGTTTTAGCCTGCCAAGGATGGCGTTCACGTTGGCATGCTGCAAGAGCGGCAGGAATAGATTGATATTGGCTGCCTGCGAACTGGCCATATGGTTGAAATACAGGTGTGTGCGGAAAGGATAGCTCAGACGATGCTGCTTTAGTGAATCCACCACGTCTGGATATACGAACGGATATTGATCCGCATACGAGTCCGGCAGAATCGCGTCGTAGTGCAGACCACGAGGCCCTATGCCTGGCTCCCTGGTGACGTGCTGCCTTTTCCAGTTGATCAGATGGACATACATGTCCTGCTGGAATGCATTGAGCGAACTGGGAAGTCTGTAATCCTGACCGTCGATCTGTTGTGTTTTCATACGAGACGTGTCCTTCCGGTCAGTAGCCATTGTAACTGTTCAGACTTGAGGTAAAAAAACGACGCCTCTGCAGCGACCCGTAAAGGCTGGGAACGGAAGCAGTCTGAATCACGGATTGCCACAGATTAAAGGATTGTACGGATAAGAGCAGAACGGAATCGGCGTGATTCCGTAATCCATGGTGCGGGCTCTTTTGCCACGGATAAGTGGATTTGATGGACGCGGGTCGGTTCTTATCCGTTTCATCCGTCAATCCGTGTAATCCGTGATTCAGACACTGTACCCCATCCTGCGCAAATGTTCATCCACTCTGGCGCTCAAGGTATCGACCTCAGCGGACAGCGCTGCAACTGGCGTGGCATAGCGTTCGGCCAGTTGCTTGATGCGCCCGGTCAAGGCCTGCGACACGCGGTCGAGTTCGGCCTGCACGCCGACGGAGAGCGCGCTCAGCCATTTGTCCTCGACCACCAGCGTTTTCACCTCGTTGGAGCTCAGTGCCGTCGGGATCAGGTCGGGCTCTTCCTTGCGATCCTCGTCGATCAGGCGCAGCCGCCCGCCGGCCAGCCGTCGGTGATGAGGATATACGATGTTACTTCTAAAGCCCTGCCCATTTTATGATCTGCTGCACCGCATCAACCGCACTGGCGTCCACCAACACCGCATCCTCGCCCAGACATCCGTGCAGGAAGGGTTTCAGTTGCTCGCTGCCGAGGATCGTGTAGAAGGTCTTGGAATCGGCACATCGCAGGATTGTCACCGGCTGGATCGTCGCCGGCGCCGCGCGCTTACCGCCAGCCCAGTGTCGCAGCGCCAGTTTCAGTAAAGCGGGCAGGGGGGCTATGCCCCGACTCTCCAGCAAGGCGTATAAGTCGCTGATCACTGCGCCGGTCTTGATCGCCGCGGCGACGCTGGCCTGGGTCAATTGCCACTGCTGTGCCGAAACTGGTTTAGCCCAGCGGGTCAATTGGGCGCCGATCAAAATATCCGCGCTTGCATGGCGCAAGGTGAGCTTGCCCGTTTCACGAATCGACACGCATTTTATCGGCGGCTGCTTATAGTCCACGCGTTTGTCGGTGTGGATTTTCGCCGCTGCATCCGGTTGCAGGAGCGCGAATCGGTCGCCGAGGGCCGCGCCGGGGAGTCCGCCGGCGAGTGCGGCATCGCGCCCTTGCTGGCTCGCAAATTCAACCAGATGCGCATTGCGATGGAGCACAATCCTCTCGCGCAGTTGCGCCCACGACTTCAGTTCCACAACGATGTTCTGCGGCAACGGGTTGCGCGCGCCGGCCTGCAGTGTTGCCAGCAGGTCATCGACCGCTGTGCCGCTCTCCAGCCCGCGATACACCGAGTCGCGCGTCAGCCGATAGTGCGCGGTATGCTGCAGCGACGACACGCACTCGGCGTGGAGATTCAGGAACGCCAGTTGTGGCGGGGTGAGGTGATCCAGGTACGCGACGATCTCGAAGGTGGGCTGGATAACCCAGGCGCTTTGCTCTGCATTGGCGGGTTGCGAGGCGCCGGACGCGGACGCGGATGCGGTGGTTGAATTCCCATGGAGCACTTCGCGCCCCAGGTCGGTCAGGCGTATGGCAGTGACCAGGTCTTCACCTGCGGCGCATAGCTCCACGAGACCGAGCTGATAGGCCCATGTCGACAGCGCTTGCGCCATCCAGCGCGCGTCGGCTTTCAGCCAGAGGTCTCGGATGTTATCGAGCCATTTTTGTTGTTCGTTCTTGATTTGCGTGGGTGTGCGGTTGTAACCGCTGGGTGGGGGTGGCCTGTACGCCAGCGAAAACACTTCACCCACCCGCTGAAACCAGGCCTGTTCGATGTCGCTCAACGCGAAGTAGCCGCGCTCATCCTGGGGCAGCGCCATCAATACCGCCAGCAGCCCCATCCGTCCGGCTGTCAGGTGATCTCTCATCAAACTGCGCGCGAGGTTGTCGGGGTGAAGGTCACATTCATTCCAGGCCTGATTATTGACAAAGCCCAGCATCAGCTTTTTGGCCTGTGCCGCATACGGCAGCGCCGCGAATTGAGTCGCTACGTCGCTCGGAACCAGCACACCCTCTTGCCTGGTCAGCAGATCCGCGCCGACCAGCGCGCCAATAAAAGCTTCCGTCGGGTAAGGAAATGGCCGGCCATCCAGTTCGTCGTTTTTATCCCATTTCAGGAGGGTTGCCAACTTGGCGAGATCGGCGGCGCGGATCACTTGCCCTTGTGTCTTGTTCAGGCGCAAGCCGTTCATTTTCTGGATCGCGTTTAGCAAGCCGAGCACATGAAAGGTGATGTTCTGCGGCCGGCGCGCAATCCCCGCTGAGGGCGCATTTTCGAGCGGCGCGATGTCAAATGCCGCGAACTGCGGCGGTTGTATTTGCGCCAGGATGCGCGCATCGGTATACACCACGCTGGCTCTGTAGTATGTTCTCCATTCGACCTGCCAATCCGTCCTGCGCAGCCAGTCGCTTGAGCGATTCTGCGTGAACAGGCGGTGCCGGTTAATGGCTTCAAACAGGTAGGGAAGGTTGTCGCTGTAGCGCGTGGAGCCGCGGGGTAAGGATGCGCCCAGCGTGCAGACTGCAATGGTAAGACCCCCAGCGCTCACGGCGCCATCAAAGTGTTTTAGCAGTTGCAGCGCGAGCAGCTCGTTTGGTTCACACCGCGACAGCGTGGCGCGCACCAGTTCCGGGTCGTTTAGCGCCGCCTTGATATAGGCGATGGCATCGTCTTTGTGGGGAAATTTTCCGCCAAAGAACCGCGCCAGCGCCGTCACATCTGCCGACCGAGCGTCGGACAGTCCGGCATCCAGTGTTGCTTCCTGCATACTCACGCCTCCACCCTCGGCGTGTGCCCCAGTTTGCGCAGTCGCGCCAGCAATGCGTCAAACTGGTCGGGCGCGACCGCCGCCACCGTGTCCGAAAAGCGCACCAGGATGAAGCGCGCAGTTGCCGGATCCGCGATGAGCGTGTCGAGCTGCAGCCTGTCAGCGGTTTCAATCAGCGGCAGGTTCTGGTGAATTGTCATTTCCTCCATGAGTAGTCCTTCCCTCCTGTGCGCCAGGATTCAATATCTCAATTCCATCAAATCGAATACCGGACAACTATAGCCCCAATGTTGACCAACGCATCCCCGGACGACTCGCGGGTCTGGCGTCAATCAGTCTCGACTTTAACGCTCCGCTACCAGAAGATATTCTGGCGGAGTTTGAAAAGTGAGAGTCCTTGCGCGCTACGACATTGCCATCTTGTGGTAATGCGCTATGTGGTTGCGATCCATTGCGAATCACAAGCGCGCGTAACCCTTCGCAAGCATTGCGGTTGCGACTGGCGCAAATTCGGCGTGGTTGTACAATAATCCCAACGAAGATTTCATTGATATGAACAAGTGACCGCATCGATCGCGCCAGTATTTCCGACGAGTTGTTCTTCCCCAACGCGCCCCTGACACTGGCATCACTGCGAGTGATGCGCACTCATGCACGGATGATGGATATCCTCGTGTAAGGTGATTAACAGATTTTCATATTTATACAGATGAGTTCGATAACTCTTTGGAGATAGACTAAACATGATTCCTTCAATACTGCGCTCCTCAGCGCCAAAAACCGTTCCCTCTGATGTCTTCCGCAGCGAACGCCAGCCCCTCGACGCGATCTTCGCGCCTAAGAGCGTGGCGGTCGTTGGCGCGACAGAGCGGGTGGGCAGCGTTGGCCGCACCATTTTGTGGAACCTGATCAGCACCCCCTTCGGTGGGACAGTGTATCCGGTCAACCCCAGCCGCCCAAGCATCCTGGGCATCAAGGCATACCCCAGCCTCAAGGCGCTGCCCGAAGTGCCCGACCTGGCTGTTGTCGTGACGCCGGCGGCCAGTATACCGGGCGTGATCTCTGATTGCGCCGACATCGGCGTGAAAGGGGCGATCGTCATCTCAGCCGGTTTCAAAGAGACCGGGCCGAAAGGCGTGGAGCTTGAGCGCCAGTTGCTCGAACAGGCGCGCCGCGGCAACATGCGCATCATCGGCCCGAACTGTCTCGGCGTGATGAACCCGATCACCGGCGTGAACGCCACGTTCGCCAGCGCGATGGCGCGCCCTGGCAACATCGGCTTCATCAGCCAGTCCGGCGCGTTGTGCACCGCGGTGCTCGACTGGAGCTTTAGCGAAAACGTGGGTTTCAGCAACTTCGTCTCCATCGGCTCGATGCTCGATGTTGGCTGGGGCGACCTGATTTACTACCTGGGCGACGACCCGCGCACAACGGCCATCGTCATTTACATGGAATCGATTGGTGATGCGCGCGCTTTCCTGTCTGCCGCGCGTGAAGTATCGCTGGTTAAGCCCATTATTGTGATCAAGCCCGGCCGCACTGAAGGCGCCGCGCGCGCTGCCGCATCGCACACCGGTTCTCTCACCGGCAGCGACGAAGTGCTGGATGCCGCGTTCCGCCGCAGTGGTGTGTTGCGCGTGAACAACATCTCCGACCTGTTCTACATGGCCGAAGTGCTGGCGAAGCAGCCGCTGCCCAGGGGCCCGCGCATGACCATCGTCACCAATGCCGGCGGCCCCGGCGTTCTTGCCACCGACGCGCTGATCACCGAAGGTGGCGAACTCACCGACGTGTCGCCCGAGGCGATGAAGGCCTACAACGAGTTGCTGCCCTCCGCGTGGAGCCACAACAACCCGATCGACATCCTGGGAGACGCCCAGCCGGAGCTCTACGCCAAGGCGCTCGAGATTGCCGCGCGCGACACCAATAGCGACGGCATGCTGGTCATTCTTACTCCGCAGGCCATGACGGATCCGACGCAGACCGCCGAAGCGTTGAAGATGTACGCCAAGATCGAAGGCAAACCCGTGCTGGCCAGTTGGATGGGCGGCCCGATGGTCACTGCTGGCGAGAACATTCTCAACCGCGCCAACATCCCCACCTTTGCCTATCCCGACACGGCAGCGCGCATGTTCATGAACATGTGGCGCTACGCATACAACTTGAAAGGCATCTACGAGACACCCCTGCCGACCGACACCGTCGGCGCTGGTCCCGATCGCGAGCGCGCCAAGGAGATCATCGAGAGCGTCCGCAAGGAAGGCCGCACGATCCTGACCGAGTTCGAGTCGAAACAACTGCTGGCCTCGTATGGCATCCCAACCGTCGATACGCGCATCGCCCGAACCGAGGACGAGGCAGTGAAAACGGCTGGCGAGATCGGCTACCCGGTGGTGCTGAAGCTGTACTCCGAGACGATCACGCACAAGACTGACGTCGGCGGCGTGCAACTCAACCTGCGCGACGCGGACGCCGTCAAGCGCGCCTACAACCTGATTGGCACATCAGTGGCAGAGAAGGTCGGCGCCGAGCATTTCCTGGGCGTGACTGTGCAGCCAATGATCAAACTCGACGGCTATGAGATCATCCTGGGCAGCAGCATCGACCCGCAGTTTGGCCCCGTGCTGCTCTTTGGAACCGGCGGTCAACTGGTGGAAGTGTTCAAGGATCGCGCGCTGGCATTGCCGCCGTTGAACACCACCCTGGCGCGCCGCATGATGCAGCAGACCAAAATCTACAAGGCGCTGCAGGGCGTGCGCGGCCGCAAGGCTGTCAACCTCGCCGCGCTCGAACAGCTCATGGTGCGCTTCAGCCAACTGATCGCCGAGCAGCGCTGGATTAAGGAGTTGGACATCAACCCGCTGCTGGCATCCCCTGAGCAACTGCTCGCGCTGGATGCGCGCGTGGTGTTGCATGACCTGAACGTGACCGAGGACAAGCTGCCGCGCCTGGCCGTCCGCGCGTACCCGATTAAGTACGTGGGCGCCTTCACGCTGAAGAACGGTCAGGAAGTGACCATCCGCCCGATCCGCCCCGAGGACGAGCCGCTGCTGGTCAAGTTCCACGAGAAGCTGTCGGATGCCACGGTGTATGGCCGCTATTTCCAGCCGCTCAACCTGAGCCAGCGCGTTGCGCACGAGCGTTTGACCCGCATCTGCTTCATTGACTATGCGCGCGAGATGGCGCTGGTGGCCGAGCACAAGGATGAGAATGGCGAGCGCCACATCCTGGGCGTCAGCCGGCTGACCAAGGTGCACGGCCTGAGCGAAGGGCATTTCTCGATCATCATCACCGATGACTATCAGCACATGGGGCTGGGCACCGAACTGGTGCGCCGCATCATCGACGTGGCAAAGGCCGAGAATGTAAAGCACTTGTCGGCAGAGATGATGCCATCATGCGGCGACATGCGCCGCGTTTGTGAAAAGAACGGTTTTAAGGTTGGCGCCGCCGCCGGCGGCGGACTTGAGACCGTCGAGATCGATCTGTAAGCCGAAAACACAGCGAAGAGACCGGAGCACCCCTCCGGTCTCTTTTCAGTTTGCCTACCCAATCCAAGCCAAGTGTTATCTTAATACCATAGGCACAAAGGTCTGCCACTGATTTCCGCCAGCGATGATGCCCCCTGTCGCGAGGGTCTCGGTGACTCCCTGGGTATTTCCCAGCAGTACCAGCAGGATTGGCCCGTGAGTGTTGGGACTAGCAAGTGTCGAGATTCGATTGATTGTCTGCGACTGACCGATGCCACTGACCTCTGAATAGGACGAACGCACAGTGCCGCTGACCGGATCGACAGCGATTAAGCTGAAGGTAACTCCTGATAGCGCGCCACTTCCAAAGTTCGTAGCGCTCCAACTGACGCTGAAACCCTGGCCCGCGCCGATCTGGGAAAGCGAAGGCGTCAGTGTCCCGCTCAGGCGCACCACGGCATTCGCGTCCGAGAGCACGCTCAATGGCGTGGTGGCGGAGGCGATCGTCACAGCGCCATAGGTCACAATCACTTCTGCCGTGTAATTCCCAGGACTCTGGCTGCCCGTGTCGAAGATGTCGGACACCTTGACGTAGCTGCCCGGACCGATTGGCCCAAGCGGGTGCACAAAGCTGTTGATGACGGCGTTACCGCTGTTGCGCACGTTGACCGTCGCTGTCAGACCCGCATAAGTCAGGCTTGGGCTGGGGTTCTGGATGCGGCTGAGCAACTGGGCCGAATCCTGCCACGTATATGACGCCTTGTCCGTGACAATACTTGCCGTGACGGCGCCCGGTGCGACCGTCCCTGCCGTGTTCGACACGCAACTCGGATCGACGCCGGCGACCGGTGTGCCACCACCGCCGCCGGTCGTGCATTGTGCAGCCAGGGCAGACGGAGACGGCGGCGCGACCGTGATGGTGAATGACTGCGTGGCGATGCCGCCTCTGCCGTCGCTGACCATCAGGGTGACCGGAACCGAGCCGATGTCTGAAATCTGCGTCGCCCAACGGACAAGTCCGCTTGCTGGTTGCACGAACAACCCCGCTGGCCCTGCGAGCAGCCCGAATGTAAGCGCGTCGCTATTCGGGTCGCTGGCAGTCGCGCCGTACTGGTATACCGCGCCTGCCGTGGCAGTAATCACCGGGCTGGACGTAAAGGCTGGCGGCAGGTTGGACCCGTCGCATGGGACGAGCGTCCGTGAAATGACGTTGTTGGTTTTGTTGGCCTCCGGGGTAGTAAACGGCGCAGCCGAGGGATCATCGACAAAGGCGACGACGGTGTGAGTGCCGCCAGGAGGCGAGGCCCACGTGGCGACAGCGTCAACCGCCTTGCCGGGCTGAAGCGCACTGCTAAGATTCGTAGTTGCGATGCGGTTGGCGGGCGCGATGCTCCCGTTATAAAAGCCAATGCCGGCGCCTTTGGGCATGGGGGCGGACCCGGCGTTGGCGATCCGCAGCCGCAGTCCCAGCGCTGTCGGGCAGCCGCTCGCATCGAATTGCAGCGCTGCAGCGACGGCGTCGGGCGCCGCGAACGGGTCAATGTTCGACGGCCACACCTGCTGCCTGACGCTGCGGTTGGCGTATGCGGCGTAGGGGTTGCCCCGCGCGGCCCCGCCCTGCGGCCTGCCGTTGTCGTCAACATTTGTGACGTGATAATCGAACTGGTTCCACACCGACCTGGCCGGGCGCCAGTTATTCAGCGCGTCGCCGTAGACAAAGATGCCCCCGTCGTTGACGCCGACGGCATTGCCCTGCCCGAAGTACTGGTCGCGCGAGACTACGATCTCGGCATGCCCGTCGCCATCGACGTCGGCGATGACCGGATATTCAGCAGTTGTTGCGCTGGGGTTAGGCGTCTGCCACAGCACGGCGCCGTCGTTCCCACGCAGGATGTACAGGTAATACTCGTCGCGATACACGATGTCCGGGATGCCGTTGCCGTCGAAGTCAAACGCCGACGCGCCGCTGGCGTACGAGGCGTCGTGGATGCCGCGCTGCCAGACGATATGGCCATCGGCGCCATCCAGGACGACGAAGTTGGTCGCGCCGGCGACGCCGATGTCGAGCGTCCCATTGCCCATGAAGTCGGCTACGACCGGCGAACCACCGCCACCGCCGGGGATCAGGATCGGTCCCCAGCGCGTTGTGCCGTCGTGATTAAGCAGACGCACGCCTTCCCAGTCCGTCGCTACCGTGACAATCTCTGGCGTGCCGTTGCCATCGATGTCCGCGATGGCCTGGTACGACGGCGGCAGGTCGGCGCTGCGATCCCACAGCACCGTGCCATCCGCCCGGTACGCCACGACGCCGTTGACGACGATTTCCAGTTTCCCGTCGCCGTTTAAGTCGCCGACGCTGCTATAGCAGCAGTAGTGCGACGTGCTGGTAGCGGTGGCGCCCACCCAGCGCAGCGTGCCGTCGGAATTCCAAACGGCGTTGCTGTAGATGATCTCGCTCTTGCCGTCGCCATCCAGGTCGGCCAGGGTCGGCGCGCCGGCATAGCCCGTGCCAACGGTGGCCGTCGGCGCCTGACCCGTCCAGCGCAGGCTGCAGTCGTTGTTGAATGCGCGCACGGTCGGCGGCGTGATGGTGTTCACCACAATGAGCGCGGGTTTGCCACTGCCGTCGATATCGCCGACGGCCATCTGGCTCACGCCTTCGCCAAACTCATTATCTGGGAACGCCACATGGCAGATCTCCTGACCGGTGTCGCCGCGAACCGCCCACACGACGTCGCTTCGCGCTGCGCCAGCGGCGAGGTACTCCGACGTGTTGAACACGATGGCCGGGTTGTCATTCTTGTCGATCACGCCATCGCCGTTGGTATCGATCAGCGGCGCGACCGCCCCAATGTTGTTGACATACGCCCCGCTACTGTCAGCGCCCGGGTGCAACCCCTGGAACGACCATTTGACGTACGGGTTGAACAGCCCCGCCGGCGGGACATAGCGGGCGGCATATCCGCTGTTGCGGACGTTGTTGAGCTTTCCGGTCGGGCCTTCGTCAATCGCATTCGTGCTGTCGACCATGACATATACCAGGCTGCCTGGGAACTGGCTGAAGGTCTGCGCTCGCACAGCCGCGCTGAAGGTGACGACCTGGCCGACGCCAATCGCACCGCTGACCGTTCCGTCGGCAAACACGGTGTCGACGCCGGGTGTGTAGGCCCCGTTCCCATCGGTATCGTCAAAGAAGGTGACCGAGAACGGCACTGTCGTGGAAATCAGGCCGATGTTCTGGAGTGTGGCGGTCAGCGTTCCGGTCACGCGCGCGTTTTGCGGATCAAAGACAACATTGCTCGCGTCCAGCGTGAGTGGAACCAGGTCCGGTCGGAACATCGACTGGTCGGCCGCGGACGGCACGACAGGGGCCGGGTTGACAGTGATATTGAAGAAGTGGATGACGCCGCCGCCCGCGGTGTCGATGACGAGGACGTATACCGGCACGACGCCGACCTGGTCGGCTGCCGGCGTCCAACTGATGACGCCACTCGCATTGATGGTCATGCCGGCGGGTTTGTACGACAACAGATAGGTCATCGCGAAACCGTTCGGGTCGGTGGCGTGAACGGCATACTGATACGGCACCCCGACGGTCGCGTACACCGGAGGCTGCGAGGTGACGACAGGCGGCTTGACGGTCCCGACGATATACACAACTGATGCCGTGCCGGTTGCGCCATGCGGGTCGGTAGCGGTCACGGTAATGGTATACGCGCCTTCCGCGGCCCACTGGTGAACGACGCTGGCGTTCGCCAGGTTTCCGGTCGTGCTGCTAATCACCGGGCTGGCCTGCTGGCCATCGCCAAAGTCCCAAAGGAATTGCAGGTTGCGCGCATCATTCAGTCCTGGGTCAAACGCGGTGGCCTGCAGAATGATGTCGCGATTGGCGGGGACAAGCCGCTGGTTCCCGGCATTGACGGTCGGTGTGACATTCGCCACGGTGACCAGTTGCGCGACGGTTCCGGTCAGGCCGTTGCCGGTCTGCCCGGTCAGATGCACAAAATAGGCGCCGCTGTCGGTAAAGCGGTGGAGCATTGGCCCCGACCCGGTCTGGGCGGACGCAGAGCCGTCCTGCCAGTTCCATGCCATGTAGGCAAAGCCGCTGCCGTCGTTGGCGGACGATCCGCCCGGGTCAAACGTGCAGGTGTCGCCCTCGTGTGGCGGTAGTTGTGGGCACTGGGCGCCTGTGATCAGGCTAAACGCGAGTAGCGGCGCCGGCGCGACGAGTGACGTAATCGGGACGAACGTTGTGATGGCCGGGTTGGCAACGACCGAGATGACGCTGCTCGCGGAGGCCGTCAACCCGTTCTTGTCCAGCGCGGACAGCGTCACGGTGTACAGGCCCGGCGCCGGCCAGGTGTATGAAACGACATGCCCCGGATATGTCAAGCCGAATATGCCAAGGTTCCACTGCGTATTCATGGAAGCCAGCGCAATCGGGCTGGGTGATGTTACGACGCCGGTTAATGTGATGGGCACGCCGACTGAGATCGTGACAGGCAGCGCGGGAACGATGCTGACCACCGGCGTCACGTTGGCAACGGCGACGGCCTGGGATACTGTGCGCACGTGATAGTGGCTGTCGCGCAAGCGCAGGGTGACGGTGTAGGCGCCGCCGTCCAGGAACTGCGTGGTGAAGATGGGGTTCAACCCAGGCAGCACGCTGCTCGAAAAATCGCCAGCCGAAGTGCTCCAGTCGTAAGCCACGATGGGCGACGCCAGGTTATACACTATCGACGTGCTGGTGAAGACGACTGACTGGCCCACAACCGGGTTGGCAGGTGAATAGGTGAAGGATGGGACCGGCGCCTGGCTGGTCAGCAGGATTGCGCCGCTGTTCACGGCCGTTCCGGCTGTCAGCGTCACTTTGAGCGCCTTGCCGAGATAGCCCGGGGCATTGACAGTCAACTGGCGATTGCCGGGCGGCAGGCCGATCAGCGTAAACGCGCCGGCGCTGTTGGTGTTGGCCGAAATGCTGCCAAACCCGATCGCGCTGACCGTGGCATTCTGGATAGGCGCAGCGGACGCGTCATCCAGCACAATGCCGTTGACCTGGGTCGCGGATATCTGCGTCAGCGCCTGCAGCGCCAGAGACGTGGCGTAGATCTCGTTGTTCCAACTGCCGTTGACGCTTTGCTGGCTGCCCAGATAGGCGCGCGCGTTCAGCAGGCTGGCCGCGTCGGTGCTCCCGGCCGCCCACAGCGCTGCGTGTGCGAGCGCCGTGTCCTCGACCGAGGTGATCGCCCCCGGGGCATCGCTGATCGAACCGTCGGGATACTGGGCGGCCTTCAGATACGCCATGGCCAGATTGACGGGTGCGCTGACGCCATAAAGACCGCGATATTGTGCGAGCGCCAGCAGCCCGATAGAGGTGGCTTGCACGGTATAGAGGCCGGGCGTGAGCGACCATGCGCCGTTGTATTGAAATGCCATCAGGTACGAGAGCCCGCGGTAGACCTTCAGCGTGAATCCGGCGACCGGCGATGTCCCGGTGGCGACGAAGTCCTGGTATGACGGCGCAAGCGCAAGCAGCGCCAGCGCGGTGTCGTACGCATCGCCCGTTGAGGAGGTCGCGTCGAAGCCCCACGAGCCGTCGGGCAACTGGCGCGCGGCCAGCGCAGAGATCATAACGGGATCGGAGTCACCGGCCAGCGCCAGCGCGCTGATATCTCGGGCCAGCAGGTCGGTGCTGTAAGGTTGTGCGGCCTTGAGCCACGCGGTTCCCGCGGTGACAGCATTGGCGTGGCCGCCGGCCAGGAGCAGGGCGCTCACGGCAGTCGCGGTATCGCGCACGGCGAGCGTGCTGGAGGCGGTCCACGCCCCGCCGGGTGTCTGCTGCGCCGAAAGCCAGGCAGCGCCGCTCGACAGGTTGAGCGTTGCGGCGCCGGCATGCGTTTCCGACCGTGGGTTGAGGCTGCTGACCGGCGCGGGCGCGGCCAGCATGGACACGAGCACGAGGGCGGACATCGCGGCGAGAGATCGGTTCGTTTTCATATGAGTTAATTTCCGGTTGTGGCGGTGTGACGCATCCACGTTACTTATGATTGGACCAGGTAAAGATAAGAGCGATTTCCGGCGCCATCAGGATCTTGACCATTCCCGCAAAGAACTTATTGAGGTTGGGGTCGAACTGGTAAAACTGTAGAATCTCCCACAATATTTTCCAGACATCAATTTCAAGTCCCACCTGCATCGCGGACGCGCCCATAGAGTTGCCAAACAGTTTGATGTCCAGTTCCGCTACCTTGCCAATGGCTTTCTGGAGAAGTTTGTGAATGATGGCGCTCGCTGAATTCACAGAAGCGGCCTTGCTGGTGTCCGCCCAGATAGCGGCGTAAGTCGCTGGCGCCACCCAGAATATGTTCCAAATGATGGCACGATCGATGTCCCAGTCGACCATGTATTTGGATATCAGAGTGCCGGTTGAACTGAGTGAGGTATAAATCATCTCGAACGAGTCGATTATGTAGACCGCCTGCGTGCAATACGCCGTAGCGCCCTTCGTCGCCGTGCAAGCCAGTTTAAGGCCATTTTTGAGAACATCGACTCCGAAACTTGTGAACAACCAGTCAGAGAAAATCGTGCCTGGATCCTTGATGGCGCTCTGGCCGGTCGGATCCACGAGGTTGACGGGGTCGTTGTCGACATACAGGTAGCGCTGCAAAGTCGACGGGTGGTTGAGACTGCCAAAGACCGGGTCACTGCTTGTGAAGCGCCCTGCAGTGGGATCGTATACGCGGGCGCGGTAGTACAACAGCTCGGTCGCGCCGATGTCTTCACGTCCGGTGTAGCCGTATCGGCCGGGCCAGACGCCGCTCTGGTTCAGCACTGCGCCATACGCATCATACGAACGGCGACCGATGACCTGTCCAGCGCTGTCCGTTGCCAGAACGACGCTTTGGAGCGCATCCTGGACATAGTAAATCCATTTCCCATTGGTCTCCTGGCCCAACAACTCATCCATTACCGGCCCGCGCAGGTAGTGCGTCACGGTTGCGCCACCGTCGATGTAATCGGCCACGACGGACTTGTCGCGCAGCAGGAAATCGGTGCGGGAAGGCGCGCCATTCAAAGGCGTGAACCGGGCATAGGAGCGGCTGCCGTCGGCGGCATAACCAAAGTCCCAGCGCGAGCCGTCCGGCGCCACGATCGCTGACAATTGGTTGAAGCCATCGTAGGCATAGGTCGTGGTCGCAGAAGCCAGCGCGCGAGAAATCATATTGCCGCTGGCGTCGTAGGCGTATGTGGTCGTGTTGCCCGCGGTCGTCTCGCCGGTCAGCCGGTCGGCAATATCGTAACTGTAGGTCGTCGTGACGCCATTTACTGTATGATTCAGCCGGTTGCCGGCATTGTCATACGTAAAGCTTTCCTGCCGGCCGTTGACTGTGTTGGCGCCGGTCAGGCGGTTGAGCGCGTCATAGGCATAACTGGTCACAGCCCCGGCATAATCCGCCATCGACGCGCGACGCCCCGCGGCATCGTATGTGTAGCTGAACGCAGCCACGACTGCGTTCTGGCTGTTACGAGTGACCTGGGCGGCCAGCTGATTGTTGTTGTCCCAGCTGTAATACGTGGTCAGACCGTTGGGCAACCGGGTCTTAATGCGGCGACCGCCGGCGTCGTAGGCGTAGTCCGTTTCACCCCCCTGGGAGTTGCTGATGCTCGATAGACGGTTCATCGTGTCGTACCGGTATGTCGTCCGGTTACCTTCGGCATCGGTCTGGCTCTCCGGCAGGCTGAATGGGGTGTAGGTCCAGGCGAGGGATTTGGCCGAGCCGCTGATGGTCTGCGTCAAACTGATCATGCGGCCCTGCGAATCGCGCTGGTAACCGATCGCAGTCGCCGGACTGTTCAAGGCGATCATCTTGTTGTTGCCGTCATAGGCATAGGTGTCAGCGCCAGCGACGTTCGAGATGCTGTGCAAGTTCCCGTGGCCGTCATAGGCATAGGTGTTCACTGTGCCGTTGGCGTCGATCATCTTCGTGACCTTGCCGTTGCCCGCGTAGTAGGTGCGCGCCGCGTGTCCGAGCGCATCGCCCTGCTTCACCAATTGGCCGCTTTCGTCAAATGTGACGTGATGGACATGGCCGTTGGCATCGGTGATTGCAGTCAGGTGATTGCGCGCGTCATAGGTGTACAGCGTCGGGTGGTTCAGCGCATCCACAACTTCAATGAGGTTGCCATTCGGGTCATACGAAAACAGCGTGGTGTTGCCCAGCGGGTCAGTCTGGCTGATGACGCGGCCGAGTTCGTCGTAGCGCAACGAGGTGACATGACCCGCCCCGTCAGTGACTGCAACCGGCTGTTGAAGAGGGTCAAACGTCTGGCTGCTGGTGACACCGTTCTCGTCCACCGACTGACAAGCACTGGTCTGATTGACGCAGTAGCTCATGCCCTGCGCGCTGCCATCTGGATTGATCTGGCGCGTCTCGCGCCCCAGAGTATCGTACTGCATGCGCGTGACATGACCGCGCCAGTCGGTGAACGTCGCAACCTGGCCGAACGCGTTGTAGGTATACTGCGCATCCTGTCCAGAGGTGTTGTTGGTTTCCGCGATCCTGCCGAGCGAGTCATACGCAGCCGACGTCGTAAAGCCGTTGCTGTGCGTGATGGTAGACAGCCTGCCCAGCGCATCCACGCCAAAGGCCATGCTGGTGTTGCCATCCCCGCCCGAAATCATGTGTCCTAAAGCATCGGTGGTGTCGGTCACAGTTTTTCCGGAGGGGTCGGTAATGCCGCTGAGATGATTGCGCGCGTCGTAACTATAAGTCGTTGTGATCCACATGGCATTCCCGTCGGAGTCATGAACGGCAGTACCGTGCGACAACACGGCGCCATCAGCCGCATACGCGAAGGACTTCTGCCCGCCGGCAGCATCGGAAACCAGATAGGCGCGCCCCTGCGGATCACGGGCATAGGTGGTCGTCCGACCCGACATGTCCGTTTCACTCTGGACGCGGTGGTTGGCATCATAGGTGATCTGGTCTGTCACCACCTGCCCGTTAACCAGCTCCGTCTTGCCGGTCTCCCAGCCGGCGGCATCGCGGGTGATCGTCGTCACGTTGCCGGCGGCATCTGTTTGAGCCTGCAGCAACCCGTTTGCGTCATACGCGCTGGTGACCACATGACCGCGCGCATCAACGGCCGCGGTGGTGTTGTCGTCGTTGTCCCAGACATTACGCGCGGTGTTGCCCATCGGATCGGTCTTGGCCGTTGTGCGCCCGCGCTCGTCAAGGGTGTAAATCGTGTCATTGCCTGCCTTGTCAGTCACGACAGCCTGGCCGGTGTAAGAGTCATAGCTGAAGCTCTCAACCTGACCTTGTGGGTCGGTGTGGCGCTGCGCGCGTCCGTCGGCGTCGTATTCGTACGTGTTCAGAGCGCCGGTCGGATCCATCCACTGGGTCAGACGGTGGGAAGCGTCGTAAGCATAGTGGGTCGCGCCATGGATGCTGTCGGTGACAACGCTGAGGTTGCCGAGAGCGTCATAGCCATACTGGGTCGAATTGCCCGTCAGGTCGCGCGCCGCGATGATTCGGCCACTGCCGTTATAGTCGAATGCGAGCGCTGTGCGCCCGAGTTCGTCGGTGACGACGCTGAGCAACGTCCCGCTATACACCAGCGTGTTGGTATGGCCATACATGTCGCGCAGGCCCAGTAAGCGCCCATCGGGGCTAAAAGCATTCACAATACCATTGGTATCAGTTACAAGATACCCGCTGTTGACCACGCCCAGTTCCTCGTGAAAACCCGGCGGCCGTTGAAAACCACCCAGGCCATCGGGTGCATAAACGTATTCGTGGCCGTTGTCGGTGAACAGGCTGAGGCTGTTATCAGGATTGGGCGTGATATGCGCATCGAACGAATCGAACCAGCCCCAACCAAAGTGCCGATTCTGAACCGCAGCGTCGATTGCGTTGTAATGCCGCCGCAAACCAAGCGGCATGTTGGGCTCCTGCACCATCAGATCGGTCGCACTCAGGAGGAAGTTCCCGTTCGAAAGGTTGACCGGGTCGCCCGATATCGTCTGAACGACCGTGTCGATCATGGGATCGAGCCATGAGATATCGTCATCGCCGCACGCGGATGAGGAACCGCTGCCGCAGTTCCCGCCGCCGCTGCCGCCACCCGTGCCCGATCCGCCGTTCAACCCGCCGCTGATGATGTAGCCGGCCGAACCGAGCACGGGGTCATAGACGATGTAACCCTCGCCGTGCCACTTGAACAGCGACACTGGGTTTTGAGACACGATAGCCTGCCAGCCGCGGTTGAGCGCGTTGAGGATGCCGTCCTTGGCGCCCTGGCTGACGCCCAGCGGCGTGAGCTGCGAGGCGTTGGTGACCGTGATCAGCGTCTGGCCGGCCAGCGCGGCCAGTTGCAGCGCCTTGACAGCCGAGATGCCTTCCTGGTTGAACTCCTTCTGGATGATCGTGTGTTCGAGCGCCGAGGTGTTAAAGCCGAATATCTGCTTAACGGCAAACGAGCGCGCCTGCCCGCCGTCCTCAAGGTCGTAGAAATCAAACGTCAGTTTCGGGACGTCGATCTGGACGCCGTTGTCGTGCAGCGCGACAGGCGAGCTGTACAGCGTGTCGGCGCGCATCTCCTGCGAAGCATAGCCGGCGCCGAGATCGCGCACATACCAGGTCTGCAAAATGCCGGCGCTCTGGTCGCGCCCGCGGTTGACCTCGCGGAAGTAGTCGAGGAGGGTGATCCACAATTTCTGTGCCTGGGCGTTGGGGCTGGTCGGCGCCAGCGCCGCGTTGCGCACCTGCGCGTCGTCGACCAGCTGCTGCGGGACGGACTGGTAGTCCAATCCGACGACGTACAAGCCGCCGGCTGTCACCGCATGGGACATGTCGGGGACATCCGACGCGATGCCGGGTGTGGTGAAAGACGCCTGCAACGAGCCGGTTGTTCCAGCCACAACGTCCGCGCCGGAGGCGACGACGGTTTCACTCACGCTCAATGTGGGGACGAGGTGCACGAGGTATGGCGGCGTCTTGAGCAGCCCGCCGGCATTGTTGATTGTGGTCTGGTCCGCGACCGTCGCCGGGACGTAGCTCAGGTCGATGCGCTGCCCGTAAATGGACGGCAACTCAGCGTTATAGCTCAGGCTGGTGGCGCCAAATTCATCCTGGAGCGCGACCTGGAGGGTGTAGCGCTGGGTGGAATTCAGGGATGACGGCGTCCCGTAGACGATGAGCGGCGTCACCGGCAGTTGGGAGGGAAGCAGTTCGAGGTTGCCCGGAAGGATCGCGCGGAAGCGCATGGCGGCGTCGAGCGTCGTGCAGTCGAGGCCGTTTGCCTGGACGTAGGCACGCAACCCGTTCTCCCAGTAGTCGAGGGGCAACGTGTGCGTATACGGCCCGCTTAAGTAGGCCGCGGCGTTAAAGGGGGCAGCGGTCGTGAGATTCACCGGGGTGTTGAACGCATAGGTCTTGATGAAGGGGTCGAGGTCGATCCATGCCGACGCGGCTGGCTTTTCGAACACGCCGCGGTAGCGCTCATAGGGCAGCCACGCCTGCACCCAGACATGTTGGATGTCGACGTATTGCGGGACGCCGTTGACAGTTTCGATCAGCGCCGGTATACCGGCTGTGCCCATGGCGTTCGCGGCGCTGGCGACGGTCTGCGTGCGCGCCAGATCCATAGCCTGCTGACCGCTCAGGCGCACCGTGCCAATCGCATAATGCGCCGGAATGTTGGCCGAGCGCAGCAGCGCGATCAACAGCGACGCCTGATCGGCGTCATTCCCGCCCATCTCATACAATGCGCCGGTCGAGCCTTTCTTTGAGCCGTAATATAACTCGCTGTCCACGTGGTCGCGGACGTAGGTGAACATCGAGAGCGCGCTGCCCAGGCTGTTGGAAAGCGCCTGCAGGCGCGGCGTGAAATGGATGTCGGGGGTCTCGGCCAGATCGGCCGGCGTGGGTCCGGTCGAGGCCGACTTGAAGACTCCTTGGATCTGGCTCAAGGCTGACAGCAAGCTGTCCAGGCGCGCCGGGTGGCTCATGTAGTCCTGCAACAGGGCGGCCGCGGTAAACGACGGATCGGCCGCGACGTAATCCGCGCGGTTCGCGGGCAGCGCGCTGGCGTTGGCGCGCAATTCGCCGAACGGCGCCGGCGCGGGTTTGGCTGGCGCGCGCTGTGCGCCCAGGCCAGCTGAGTCCAGCGCCGCGGTGACGCGCGTGGCATAGGTTTGCCACGTGGACGCGCCGGCTGCCTCGTCCGGCATGGGGGCGAGCTCATGCTGCAACTGCCGCAGGGCGAGCTGCATGTGATTCTCGAACGCGTTAAGGCGGGTGTGCGCCTGGGCGTCAGCGGGCGCAATGCGGGCGCGCTCGGCGTCGGCCAGGCGCGACAGGCTGTCCAGCGCCGAACTGACCTGCACAGCATAGGCCTTGAATACCGCGCGCGAGGCGGTTGACGCCTGTCCCGCGCTCAGGCCGGCCTCGAAACGACTCAGGCCGGCGCCAATATCTGTCATGGTGTTGACCGTGCCGGCAAATGACGCGGTGGCATGCGCGGTTTTTACCGCGCTCGCCTGCGCCTTTGCTGCAGCCAGCTTTTCAGGCGAGGGCGTGTTGGCGCGATCGAGTTCCGCCAGCGCGGCGTCGTGCTGGATACGCTCTTGTTCCAGTTCGCGCGCCTGATAGGCCGCGGTGTCTTGCAGCATGAGCTCATCGACGCCCATGCGCGCAGCGATCATGCGGGACTGCGTGTTGGCATTGATCTGATCCGTAGACGCATTCACGACCAGCGTGCACATGGGCTGCGCGCCGATCAGAGCCGCCAGAAGCCCGCTCGCCAGAAGTCGAATTCGATTTATATTCATGGGTCTTTCCTGATCCACCTAATGAGGTTAGCGAAAACTGATGGGCACAAACACGAAGTGCGTCGGCGTAAACGCGCCGGTCGGGACGATGAGCTGGGCTGTGACGATGGCGATGACCCGACTGTCAATCGTCGACTGCAGTTCAACAATGACCGGGTAAGCGCCGGCGACTGTCGAGGACATGTGCCCGGAGACGAGGACGGCGGTTTGTCCAAGGCCGTTCAGGGCTACCGGATTGCTGGCATTACTGAGTGCGACGGGCAAGCCGCCCGCGCCGGTCACTGTATAGCTGTCGGACAGTGTGCCCGCATCGGTGATGGACAGGGTGTAGGTGAACCAGCCTGGCGCCGTCAGGGTCTGGGTGGGCGGAGACAGGACGCCGCTCACGCCGCGCGTCTGGACAATGCTGACCGGCGCCGACGCAGTGCCCGTGACCAGCCCGTCTGATGCCGCGCTCGCAGCGATAGCGACCTGGTATGTGCCGCCGGCAAGCCCGAGGGGGACGGCGCCGCTGAAGGCCGCATTGGTCGTTGCGCCAGGCGCCAATGCCACGTAGGCAGTAGCCGGCGAGAGCAGCCCGGCGAGTGCGCCGCCGGGCTGCACGGCAAACGTCTCTGACAATTGCCCGGTGTTGGTGACGCGCGCCGTCACCGTGAAGGGATCGAAGGTTGAGAGCAGGTTGCCGGGCGCGGCGGCGTTCACTGCCACGCTGCGCGCAATGACGGTTACCTGGGCATTGACCGCGCGTTGTATGCGGTTGTCAAACCCCGACGTCACGGTCATAACAACCGTATTGGGGCCGGGATTCAGCGCTCCGGAGGCCGTCCCCGCGAAGAGAACATCGCGCCCCTGGCCAGGCTGAATCGCTGAGCTGGCGGCATTGCCCTGCTGTTGCAGCACCACGTTACCGGCGGGCGCCAGCGCATAAATGTCTGGCAGAGCACCGGTGTTGGTGATGTGCACGGTCAGGGTGTAGGTCTGATACTGGCCGACCGACTGCGCGGGAGGGTTGACCGTTGCCTGGAACGATTGCGACGACACCGTGACCACCGCATTGCCGGCCGCGGCAAGACCGGGATACCCAGTCGTGACCGCGGCGAGTGACACGGGGTAGTCCGTTGCCGGCGTCCCCATCGGCGGCGTGAGCACCGCCGTGATGCTGAGGGCGCCAAGTCCGGGCGCGAGTTGTTCGGTCGTGAACGACGCGTCCCAGCCGGCAGGCGCCGTCAGCGTTAGCGCCGCGCCGGGCAACCCGAACCCGGCCTGTGAGATGACGCCCTGCAACGCCACCGGCATCCCGGGGCCGGTGACACCGCCGGTCAATGAAGCGCTGATCGTCGCGCCCTGGTTGACTGTCAACTGCCCTGACTGCGCAATGGTGTTGCTGGCGTTGGTGGCAGTGACGACGATTGCATAGCTACCCGCCCCGAATGGCGCAGCGGCGGGCCAGGCGATGACTGCGCTGCCGAGGGGCGGCAGGGTCAACCCCGTCCCCAGGACCGCGGCAAGTCCGTTCGCATCGGCCCCGACCACATTGACTGTGTTGGTGAAGCCCGAGGTGTCTGTGAGCGTCACCGTGTAGGTCACGATCTGGGCTGGCGTCGCGACAGTCACCGCAGGCGCGAGCGCGAGCACAAAGCCGCCGCTGACGTCCAGCCGGGCGGTGTCGAGGTCGGCCTGGCCGTTCGCCGTGGTGCGCAGCCACACGCCATCGGAGCGCGGCGCGATGCCAACGGGTATCTGGACGTCCACGGCGCGCTGGATGGTGGCCTGCGGCGCCAGGTAGAAGCGCCATGATGGCGCAACACCGTATGGCTCCAGGCCGATGAGCGACACGATGAAGCTGGTCGCCACGGGATACGGGTTCTGCACGGTAATGGTGAAATGCGCTGTCTGTCCCGTGCCGATTGCCTGGACATGAGGAGCGATGACGCCGAGTTTCGCGGCCTGGACAAACACCGCTGGCAGCGTGGCCTGCCCGCTGGCCCAGTCGGCGGTGTAGGTGACGACCGTGCCGCGCGACAACTGCGCGATCTCGCCGGGCGCCACCATCGGCGCGACGCTGGTGATGTTGATGACGCGCTGTTCGTAGTCGCGTTTGGCGGAATAGCGCCATAGTTCCTCGTTACCGTTGCTGTCAGTGTACAGCGCAGTGGGCTTGAGGCTGGCGCTGCCCGGGATGATGTATAGGCTATCCGGCGTAGTGTGCTTGATGTCCAGAATCTGGGCGTTGATCGTTTCATAAATGAGCGGCAGGGCGAACTCAACCCACGTCGTGGCCATCGTCGGGCTGCCGCCATTGGGTGGATACCAGCGCCCGGTGTAATCCTGCGTGTTGAGCAGGAACTGAGCTGAGCTGATGACGGCTGTGTCGCGCGGGTCGACGCCCTCCTTTACCAGCGCATACGTGGCAATTGCCGTTGTGTCGTTTTCAGAGGTTGCGGTCGACAGGTTCAGGCTTGTCCAGCGCCAGCCGCCATCATTGAATGTGGTCAGCGTGTATACCTGCTGCGTCGTGCGCAGGTCGAGTTCATACGACACGATATTGTGCTGGATCAGGTCCAGGCGCACCGGATCGCTGATGTAGGGCTTTGCCTCGAGCAGGCTGAGCATGTTCATAGCCGTAAGGCCGGGATACCGCTCGCCGTTGCATGTGTCGCGCCAGTCGGTCAGGAGAAGGCTGTCAATGGCCTGTTGCATCGCGGCGGCGTACTTTGGATCATGCGTGCGCTCGTAAATCTCGCGCAGCCCGGTCATCACGTTGTAGACGTACAGGGGCGAGTACGGCATGCTGGTGTCGCCGCAGCGGTAGTCATACGTCCCCCACCATGCCATTGGCGGGATGTCGCTCATGAAATCCTTCGAGTCGATCCACAGGTTATAGGGCGTGCGCTGCGTCAGCAGGAAATCCACCAGCGCCTGCAGGCGGGTTGTGGTTGTCAGGGTTGGATGCGAAGCGAGTCGCTCGGCCTCGCCCATTTCCGCCCAGCCCCACACGCCCAGCGCGGATTCCTGCCGGATCTCGTTGGGGGCACAGCATTGATAATCGACGAGTGCGCCGGCCTTGCCCGAACCCGCGCACTGGCCGTTGGCCGGACACTGCACGTTGTACAGGAAATCGCTGAGCCAGTTGATGATGTCGGGCTTGATTGCGCTGCGCGGCATTTTCTCTTGCGCCATGGCCAGCCCCGCCAGTGCCTGGCCCTGAACGTGACACCCGTTGCACGGGAAGTGGGCGCCATACACCAAGTGCGGGTCGAGGTAGATACCATCCCACGTCGGCGCAGTCCATTCCGCGGCATCAGCCGTGGCGCGCATTGACGCGTGGTTGATCGCGGCCTCAGTCCGTGATGTCAGAGCGTTAGTGACGGGCGCCATCTGCGTCAACCGCACCGTAATGCTGCCCTGGCTCTGCCGGATCGGCCCGAGAGTGACGGTAATGTAGTTCCTGCCACCGCGCATGGTAAGAGCGCTGGCGTTTTCGCGCACCGAAGCCAGCGTGGTGAACTGCTCAAGGTAGCCTGTCACGCTGGAATAATGCATGTAGAACGGGGTATTCGACCACAGTGGGGCACTCAAGGTTGGCGTGTAAACGCCGTTCTGGTCGGTCGTGAACCAGCCCTGGTAGTAGTAGGTGTAGAAGGGCAGCTCCACGCGCGTGAAGAAGCGGACCGGCGTGTCATAACTGACAAACCCATACGTGTTGGATATCGGCTGGTGCGTCACCGCATCGACGAGTTTGACAATGACGCTGGTCTGCTCGCTGATTCGGAACGAGTTCTGGTTGATCCCACCGCGCAGATTGAGCACTTGGGCAGTGGTGATGAGGTTGGTGCGATCGACATACTGATCGGGATACGCGTTTCCCGGGAAGCTGACGTGCGCAATCTGGTAGAACCCGCTCACGATGCCGGCGGCACTCAGAGTGGTGGTGTAGATGCCGCGGTTGTCCGTCGTGCACGAGTACGCCGTGCCGTCGCATGTGGCGATGAACTGTGTATTTGAGAATACCTGCACGTGGACGTTCATGCCGGTGATCGGCAGGCTGGTGTCATCGTCGATCAGCTGGTTGACCAGGACCGCCTTCGGCACGATATGCATGACAAGCGTAGACGTTCCCGGCTTCAGGAAAACGGGCTGTGCGGCCGTGGGGTCGCTCGTGTACTGATAATACTGCGTCGTATAGTTGAGCATGTACTCGAACTTCAACACGAGCGCCTGGCTGAGGATGGTCGCAAACGTGACGGTGTACAGTCCGCCGGCCGAGCTGTTGAATCCTTCGAGGTCGATCGACTGGGCGCCGCTGAACACTTCGAGGCTGCCGAAAGCGTCGGTGACGGCCTGGCCGGTTCGGTCATTGAGGAACTGGATGCCCAGGACGGTTTTCTGCACCAGCCGCATCGTGCGCCGGTTGATGCCGTTGGTTACAGGCAGTGGCTGGGCGCCGCCCATCACGTTAGAACGGTCAAAATACTGATTGCCGTAATTCGTGAACCCGGAGTGCAGGACGACCAGCGACTGGCTGATGACCAGGTTGAACGAGGTGGTGTAGACGCCGTAGATATCCGTGTTGATGGTGTTGCCGGCCAGGTTCAGCCCGGTCGTCGGACTGTAAATCCCCACAATTCCCGATGTGTTCGTGATGGGTAGACCGGTCTGATCGTCGATCAGGGTCGTCACGAGCTGCACGGTGGGGATGAGGTGCGTTGTAAGACGGTTGATGCCGCTTTTCAGTATTACCTGCTGCGAACCTGCCAGATTCGGGCTTTGATCGTAGTACTGATCCACGTAATACGGCGCAGAATACGACATATTGTTGTACAGCAGGCTGACTGGCTGACTGATGTATGCGCTGAACGACACAGTGAACACGCCGGAAGCGTCGCTGCTGAAGAAGCCGTAATCGAGCTGGTTTGTGCCACTGTATGCATACACGTAGCCGCTCTTATTCGGGATCGGCTGTCCGGTCGTGCTGTCGAGCAACGTGTCGACAAGCGTCGTTTTCGGGATCATGCGCACAGTCAACTGATTCGCGCCCAGCGTCACCGGGACGTCATTGGCTGTGGCCGCGCTGACTTTGCGATCGTAAAACTGATCGATGTACTTTGTCAGATATTGGAAGTGCAGGCGCACGGTCTGGTTACTGAGCGCGCTTTCTGTGGCCGTGTAGACGCCGTTCGCATCCGTGGTCACGTATTGCTGCGTGTTTGGAATCGACTGCGTGCCGTTGTAGGCATCGACATACAGCGAGGTGTTTGAAATCGGCTGGCTGGTGGCGTCGTCGATCAGCGTGTGAATAAACTTCACCGCTGAGACCAGCGAGATAGTCATCACGTTCGGGCCGGACACCAACGACACCTGGGTGGCGCTGATCACGTTGGGCACGCGGTCGAAGTATTGGTTGGCGTAGTTCGGCCAGGACTGGTGCTGCAGGTAGACGGGCTGGCTGATGATCGGCGTGAAGGAGGCAACGTAGACGCCGCTCGCGTTGGTGCTCAAGTACTTGTAATCCAGTTGCGTGCCGCTGATGACGTACACGTATCCTGCGGCATTGGCGATTGGCTGCTGCGTGTCATTGTCAAGCAGCGTCACAGTCAGCGTGGTGCGGGGGATCAGGCGCGCAGCCAGGCTGGTCGGGCCAGGTTGCAGGGTCACGGTGAGGGCCTGCGCCTGGAGGGCAGTGCGGTCATAGAACTGGTCGGGGTAGGCCGTCATGCTGCCGAACTTGAGCTGCACCGGCTGCGTCATAAAGGTGGTAAAGGTGACGGTGACGATGCCACTAGCGTCGGTCGCCCCGGCATTGTAGTCATAGGTTGATGCGTAATACGCGTAGAGATACATCGGCGTGTTGGCAACCGGCAGGCCGGTGCGATTATCGGTCAGCGTGACGGCCACCTGGTCCCCCGGCAGCAGTTTGACCGCCAGGGAGCTGGCGCCGCTCCGGACGTTCACGGGCGTGGCGCCTGCGAGGGTCGCGGCGCGGTCGTTGTACTGGGTGGCGTAGGCCGCCATCCCTGTGTGCTTCAGGAAGACGGGACCGCTGATCAGCGCAGAAGCGGTTAGCGAAACAGTGTAGACCCCTGTCGCATCGGTGGTGAAATACTCGTAATCGAGCTGGGTTGTGCCCGTGTATACATAGACGTACCCGGACGCGTGGGCGACGGGCAGCCCGGTATAGCTGTCAGTCAGCGTGGTGATGAGCCGCGTCTGGGGGATTAACCGGATGGTGTTGGCGTTCACACCGGCCACGGTTGGAAGACCGGTCGCATTTCCCAGACTCATGACGCGGTCGGTGTATTGATTCAGGTAGCCGGTGAAGCCGTAGTGCCACAGGCTGATATTCCCGGTCAGGATGCTGGTCGATGTGAAGGTGTATACGCCGCTAGCGTCCGTCGTGACGTAGTAATAGTTAATATACGATGTGCCAGAATACACATAGGCGTAGCCTGAGGTATTGGGGACGGGCAGGCCGGTCACATCGTCGATCAGGGTGTTGACCATGGTCACTACAATCGCCGCAGGTGCGGCTGGGGCGACCGCCACAGGCGCTGCATGCGGCATGGGTGGCGACGCGGTTGCAGCGACCGGGGCTGGAGGTTGCACGTTCTCAGGCGAGCTGGCGTTAGCAGGAACCGGTTGGCGCGAGACCGCAGCACTGATGTCGGGGCCAGCGGCCTGGCAATGCTGGGGGTGCGCCTGGCAGAACGGATCGGCCCGCGGCGGCGTAGCCTGCGCAGCCCCAGCCACCCCGCCCGCAGCGGCACTGGCAGGCGACAACGGCGCCGGCACATAGGCCAGCGGACAATAGACCTGCGGGCAGGGATAGTCGTAGATGTACAGCGAAATCGTGGCCGGATTGCTGACGCGCAGCGTCGTCCACGTGCCAGCATAAGCGTCGGCAGCCTGCTGGCGCGTTGGCGCGCCTTGCTCAAAGTAGGGGCGGTCCCAACCCAGGACGTATTCCTTGTTGTTGTTGGTATTCGCCGCAATGATGCCCGAGTACCAGTACGCGCTGCCCGCCGGGCGCACCGAGCCGGAGATAATCTCGACGCTGTAAGTGCCGGAGGGCAGAAACACGTTCTTGCCGACCGACGAGATGTTCCCCATGTTGGAAATGTCGAGGTTGACCGTCACCACGACGCCGCTGAAGGGCGGGGTGGTGATCGGCATGCGTTGCGTGGTGATGGTTGTCGTCGCGGTCACGAGTCCCGGCGCGATCAACAGCGGCGTCGGGTTGCCCTGAGCGGGCGCCTTGATCGACGGCGTAATGATGCCGTATGTGTTGGGGCCGGCGCTGATGTCACCCTTAAAGGCAGTGCTTACTTCAATGCTTGCGGCAACCGGCGGGCCGGCGCTGAATTGCGCCAGCATCGGGTAATCGCCTGGCGCCGCGCCCGCAAATGATGGCGTGCCCAGCACAACATACGATATTCCTGTTGGAACTGATCCAGTGATTTGTTGGGCGTAATAAACCGCTGCTGATGGCGTGGACACAGTGATCCATATGCTGACAGGCTGCAGGACGGGTGTGCGGTTGAAAATGGTCGCGTATAGTGTGGTAGTCGGGGTAATGCTATCTACGTACTCTGGCAAGCCGCTGACGCTCAGCAGGTCGGTATATGCGTTGTATGCGACTAAGAAGCCTTTTTTCGTTGTAGAACTGCCGGCGGTCACGTTCGTGGCGGTTGCGGTGAACGAAGATTGCCCGGCCACCGGCGGGGTGATTACCAACGAATAGTTGATGGATTGTCCGCCGCCGATACTGGGCGTGTAAGTCGATGTCGTGCCGTCGGGTTGATTCAGCACAACGTTGAACGAAGCCGGACTTGCGCCGGGGTTACGGATAGTTTCCACAATCGTGACCGGCACTCCGACCAGAGTCACTGGTTGCGCTGGTGACACTTGAACGTCAGCTTGTAAGAGAGGAGTGGGGCTATTTGATGGCTGGAGTGCGGATTCGTGCGCGTATTGAGCGGGTGAAACAACAGCGCTAGCGGGAAATGGCGCGATCTGCGTGACCAGACTGACAATTACAACACTAATCCAGACAATCCTTTTTGCCATATGAGTATCTTATGGCCTGGTTGTGTGCGGTAAATATCCTTTAGGTGGATAAAAAAGGGGATTATAGAATCTGGTTGAGCAACATTCGAAAGTCATTGTGAAAACCAGGCTCTCCTGACTCTGCCGGGAAAGTTGTCATAACGACGCGGCCTCAGGCATGTCGAAAGCGACCAACTCTTGGCCGGCGGGCGCCAAATCGGCCATTACCGCGCTACAATCGAACGCCATGTGATCTGGTTTGTAGCGGATTGTTTTATGGAGGAATTGTCATGAGTTCATCAGCAGAGATCAGTTCCAGCCTGGACGCGCAGCGTGGCGCCAAGGATGCGCGCGGAAACTGGACGCCCCCTTATACGGCCAAGTTCGCGCCGCTGTTTCAATGGCCGTGGCGGCCGCTGGCCATCCTGAAATGGCTGTTTGGTTTCCCCGGCTTGATATGGCCGTTTAACACGTTCGTCCTGCTGTGCGCGGCGGTGACACTGTCGTTCTTCCAGCCACCGCTCGAATCAACCAAGTCGCTGGCCTTTGGCTGGATCGGGCTGATGCTGCTGCGCAACCTGGTCATCATGCTCGTGGTCTATGGGGGGCTGCACCTGCTCTATTACCGCATGCGGGTCAGCGGCGCGGAACGCAAGTACAACCCCAGCTTCCAGGACGAGCCCAGGCGGCAGTTCTGGTTTGGCAAGCAGACACCCGACAACGTAGCCCGCTGCCTGCTGTTCGGCCTGCCCATCTGGACGGCCTACGAGGTGCTGTACGTGTGGCTGGCCGCGAATGGCCGAGTGCCGTATCTCAGCTTCCAGCAAAGCCCGGTCGGGTTTGTGGCCTGGTTCTTCGCGATTGTCTTCATCCGCGACATCCACTTCTACTTTGTGCACCGGCTGATCCATTGGAAGCCGTTGTTCAAGCACGTGCACAGCGTGCATCACCTCAACCCCAACCCTGGGCCATGGTCGGGTGTGGCAATGCACCCGGTGGAGCACGTGCTGTACCTGAGCGGCACGCTTATCCACTTCCTCATCCCGTCCAACCCGCTGCACTTCTTTTTTCACATGCAGCATCTGATGATCGCCCCGGCCACCGGCCATTTGGGGTTCGAAGGCCCCACGATCAACAACAAGCCGGTCAACAGCGACTACTTCCACTACTTGCACCACAAGTACGTGACGTGCAACTTTGGCGGCGAGCTGGTCCCGCTGGATAAGTGGCTGGGCAATTACTTCGATGGCAACGGCGCGTACCGGCCGGCGTCGCGGTCGGAATGAGAGCGGACCTCTCCCCCCGCCCTCCCCGCAATCGGGGAGGGAGCTAGAGCGGAACAGGAGCTAGAGCGGAACCGGTAAAAGAATGATAGAGAGAAAAGAATGCGCAACTCACAATTCTTCAAATACTAAAACCAAAATGACACCTAATCCGATCGCGATCCGCTCGTCCCATCGTCTGAAGGGGATGTGGCTGCCAATTCTGGTGGCCTTTTCCGTCGGACTTTCAATCGTCAGCCCGATCGCCCCTGTAGAAGCGAGAACGCGCGTCGAGCAGAACTCTATCTTTAGCATTGCTAAACCGATTCCCAGCATCTGTGCGCCGAACTGTGTGGTGACGTACATCGTCACCCGCACGGATGATCCCACGCCGGTGGGCTGCCTGCTGGGCAACTGTTCGCTGCGCGAAGCGATTCAAGCGGCCAGTGCCGGTTCTGCGGCCTATACCTACAACATCGTCCTTGTCTCTGGCGCTGTTTATGGTCTCAATCCGGGCACGTTAAGTGTGTCTAATTCGGTGAACATCTACCTGGCGGGCGATCCGAACACTCCTCAGGCCAATGCGGTGATACAGAGTGGTTTCTCCAATACAATCATGTTCGTGCTGAACGGCGCGATGGTGAATATGTCCAATGTGACCATAGAAGGGGGAAGCACTACGGGATATGGCGGTGGCATCTACGTGAGTTCAGGCGGAGCACTGGCGCTGATCAACGGCGTTGTTACGAACAATATCGCGGCATATAGCGGGGGCGGTATCTTTAACGCCGGCAGCCTGATATTACTGTCGACGGTGGTGAGCAATAACCAGGCCGGCGTGAGTTGTGGCGGCGTCGATAGCGCGCAAACCACAAGCATCACCATCCTGAACAGCTCATTCCGCAACAACACGGCACAAGTCAACGGTGGTGGATTGTGTATTGCGGCCTTAGCAGTCTCGTTGAGTAATGTGCTCCTTTCAGAAAACCAGGCCTCGACGGGTAACGGCGGCGGGATGGAATACTATAGCTCGGGCAGTATCAGCATCGACCATCTGGATGCATATATGAACTTGGCCGGAGGGTACGGCGGAGGTATTGCTAACGAGAATTCCGACATGACACTGAGCGACAGCAACATCGGCGGGAACACGGCGCGCAGCTTTGGCGGCGGCATCGCGTCCATCGCATCCAACACCAGTCTCCAGATGTTCAACAGCGCCGTCTACAATAATTCAGCGTGGACCGATGGCGGTGGCGTTGTGACGGCCTATTCTGCTCTGCTCACGATGACCAATGTGACGGTGGCTCATAACCTTGCCGGGGGCAATGGCGGTGGTATCGATAGCACCAATGCGTGGTTATTCAACGTAACGATTGACGGCAACCAGGCCGACGCCGACAACAATGGCAGCGGAGACGGCGGCGGCCTGTATATCCCCGGCTTCAACACGGTTCACATGGCTAACAGCGCAGTAGGCGCCAATACCGACGCGGGCAGCCTACCATCTGACTGCGCCGGATCCGGCGCGCTCGATTCACTGGACTACAACCTGCTGCAGAGCAGCACCTGTTACCTTTATGGGGCAACTGCGCACAATATTCTGAACAAGGATCCGCGACTGGATCAACTGAAGCACATCGGGAGTGCAACCTTCACACAAGACATTCTGCCCGGCAGTCCATTGCTCAATGGCGGCAACCCGACTGGCTGCATCGGTCCGGACGGGGCTGTGCTGTCGGTTGATCAGCGCGGCTTCAAGCGACCGGTTGGATCACGCTGCGATATTGGAGCGATTGAGCATCAGGTCAGGACGTTCATACCGTTCAGCCAGTAGAGTTGCGGGCAGATATGCAATCGCTCGATCACAGTGCCTTCAACGCTCGCTGCAACGAAGGCCGGCGGCGGTAATCTTCTTTTAGGCGCGCAAGGTAAGCGTCCCATGTGGCGCCCTGGCCGAGCACGCGATAGGCCTTCTTCACGCGCGCCAGCCACGCGGCGGCCTCGGGATAGCGCGAGCTGCTGATTGTGTCGATCAATGCCTGGGCACATTGCTTGCCGGTCTCGACCACCCAGTCAGGACGATGCTGCATCACGCCATCCGCGACGATTTCCACGACTTGCGAAGTGAGGCCGCTCCGGGTTTTGCGTGCCAGCGCAATTGCCGCATCCCAGTCCTGCTCGCACAGCAAAATCTCGGCGTGCACCTGGTGCTGCCACGAGTGCGCCAACTGCTCGTGGAGGTGTATCCTTGTCTCGTCCCACATCTGGCCGGCGAGAGCCTTGATCTCCTGATAGAGCGACAGTGACGGATGTTCGTCGAACACGGCTATCCAGGCGCGCAGCGCCAGGTCGTTGTCTTTGCGCGATATTGCGATGGGGGCCAGCCAGCGACCCAACTCGGCGCGGGGTTGCGCCAGCCGCAAGCCACTGCCGGCAAGCGCGACGGCTTCGTCCACCTGGCCAGCTGTGCGCAGTTGTTGCGCCAGCGCCAGCGCATCACCGGCCCGCTTGAAATGCTGAGCGGCGTATTGCGCCGCCTCTGCGCCGCGGCCCAACTCCGCCAGTTTTTGTGTGTAGCGGAGATGGCGCCCGGCGGCAAGCGCAATAGCCAGATATCGCTCGTGGTCGGCGCGTCTGTCCAGCACATTTAACTGCGCTTCGACGACGTCGGCCTGGTAATCATCCCCTGGTCTCGCGCCAATTGCGGGGTCTGCTTCGTCCGCGCGACTGGCGACGGTCCAGCCATACGCAAGCGCATCTCTCACCGCAGGATAGCCGTCATCCCCGATCGTCTTGAGGAGTTTCTTTTTCTCAGCACTGTTGA
>CAIXPS010000193.1 GCA_903921365.1 uncultured bacterium
GCACGTCTTACGGCTCTCCCATCAGCATCGTTACTGGCGATGCGCTCAAGTGTCATTCGTGCGCGAGGTGACAATACGATACGCAACTTTGTCATGCACATCATGTTGCCACCGTCTTGGAATTTGTCAAAATATATCTGCGTACCCACTTAGATGTCACGAACACCAGCGATACCGTCTTGCATACCATCGTCACAGCCACCCTTCCTGCTCAGGTAACCCCTGGTGGCATTCTGACCTGGACGCCAACCATTACCGTACCCGCCGGAATCTGGGAGAAGCAAATCGTCGTCACTGTCGACATCGGATACGCGGGACTGCTGACCAGTGTAGTACGCGTCACGTCAGACAAGGGCGCCAGCGGGATCATCACTTTGACCGTGAATACTGTTCCACGTGCAGGCTTTACAGCCACTCCTACATCTGGGATCCGACCAATGATGGTGGTGTTCACTGATGTTTCAACGAGTGTAGTGAACACTTGGTTGTGGAACTTTGGGGACACGTTTACCAGTTCGCAGCAAAATCCTGTGCACACTTATACGAATACCGGCGCATACACCGTCAGCCTGAAAGTGCAGGGCCCGAGTGGGACAGATACACTGACGCGGACAAATTACATCACCGTCAGCGAGCCACCGCCGGTGGCTGACTTCATGGCGGCACCGACTCAAGGGATGTCACCGCTGAGTGTCGTGTTTACAGATACATCGACCGGAGCTGTAACGGGTTGGTTATGGGACTTTGGTGACGCGGTGACAAGCACCCAGCAGAGCCCGGCGCATGTTTATACGGCAGCAAATGTCTACACCGTTAGCCTGATGGTGAGTGGACTCTCTGGGGGCACTACACGCGTACAAAGCAATTACATCACGGTCAGTGAACCACCGTACAAGGTCTTCGTCCCCTTGGTTCGTAAGTAAGCGCATCTTGAGATAGAGGGGATTTTCAAAGCTGTTATCTCATCTGATCAAAAAGCCCGACTTCACCAAGCCGGGCTTATCCTTTCCCATCTTCTACGGATACAACCGATTCAGCAGTCTTGGGAACGGGCTGGCTTCGCGCACGTGCTCGATCCCGCAGATCCAGGCGACGGTGCGCTCGACGCCCATGCCAAACCCGCTGTGCGGTACGCTGCCGTACCGGCGCAGTTCGATGTACCACTTGTACGCGGCTTCCGGCAAGTCCTGCTCGTGGATGCGCTTGAGCAGTAAGTCCGGGTCGCTGATGCGCTCGCTTCCGCCGATGATCTCGCCGTACCCTTCCGGCGCGAGCAAGTCGGCGCTCTTGCACACTTCGGGTCGCCCGGGAACAGGTTCCATGTAGAACGCTTTGACCGCCGAGGGGAAGCCGGTGACGAAGATCGGCTTGTCATACAGCCGCGTCAACGCCGCCTCGTGCGGCGCCCCGAAGTCCATCCCCCACGTCATGTCGAGCAGTTGTTTCTGTTCGGGGTCCTCCGTCGCAGCCTGCAGTTCCTTGATCTTCGCAACCGCGTCATCATAGGTGATGCGCGGGAAGGGCGGGGCGATGTGCGTTAACAGGTTCGGGTCGCGCCCCAGCAGGGCGAGTTCCGCCTCGTTTTCCTTCAGGACGGTTTGCACGATGTAGCTGACGAACTGCTCTTCGATCTCCAGCAACTGATCCAGGTCGCAAAAGGCCACTTCCGGCTCGACCATCCAGAACTCGGTCAGGTGGCGGCGCGTCTTGCTTTTCTCGGCGCGGAAGGTCGGCCCGAAGCAATAGACTTTGTTGAAGGCGAAAATGTTCGCCTCGTTGTAGAGCTGGCCGGTTTGCGCCAGATAGGCTTTGTCGTCGAAGTAGGCTACTTCGAACAAGTTGGACGTGCCTTCGGCGGCTGAGGGGGTCAGCACCGGCGTGCTCATCTCGATATAGCCGTGCTGATCCAGCCAGGCGCGGATGGCGCGCATGACCGTGGCGCGCACGCGCAGGATCGCCCACTGCCGCGATGACCGGATCCACAGGTGCCGGTTGTCGATCAGAAACTCGACGCCGTGTTCCTTGGGCGTGATCGGGTAGTCCTCGGCCTTCTGGATCACCTGCAACGACTTGACGCCGAGTTCATATCCGCCTGGAATCCCCGGCGCGCGTTTGTCCGCCTTCACAACGCCGGTGATGATCAGCGAGGACTCCTGCGACAGGTGTTGTGCGGCCTCGAATGTTTGCTCGTCCACATCGCCTTTGAAGACGACGCACTGCGCGATGCCGCTGCCGTCGCGCACCTGCAGGAAAGCCAGTTTGCCTTTGCCGGTGTGCGCGTATAGCCAGCCCTGCAGCGTCACCGTTTCGCCGACATGTTGAGACAGTTCATTTATGCGTGTAGCCATGAAACCTCCATAGCAAATCATACATGAGTATTCACTTACTTGTCATGGCGAAGAGGAGTTTAGACAGGATTACAGGAGCAACAGGATCAACAGACAGGTCGGATGGATACTAAACACATTGTGTGCATCCTGTATTCCTGTCCGTTTTGTCATGGCGAGGCAGAATTTAGACAGGAATACAGGAATGACAGGAGTAACAGACTGGTTGGAAAGATCACAAACACATTGTGTGCATCCTGTATTCCTGTATTCCTGTCCTCTTGTCCGTCTTCTCATGGCGAGGAGGAGTTTAGACAGGATTCACAGTTCAATACGCTCCGATTTCTCTTAGTCGCGCATCGCTGATGCCGAAGTGGTGGGCGATCTCGTGGCGCAGCACGTGGGCGATGAGCGCGCGCAGTTCGTCGCTGTTGCGGCAACTGAGTAGGATTGCCTGGCGGTACAGGCTGATCTTGTCGGGGACAACCGTGTGATAGCCGTGCCCGCGTTCGGTTAAGGGCACGCCGTGGTAGAACCCCAGCAAACCCAACGGGTTGCGCGCATGCGCCAGCCCGAGCGTGTTTGCGTCAGGCAATTCTTCGACGACCACCTCGACATTCTCTAATTGCGCACGGAACTTTTCTGGCAGTTCATTCCAGGCCGCCTCAACCATATCGTCAAAATCGTCTGCGCGGATGTCGATCATTTATTTCACCCGGAAACCGCGCTTCGGACAAGATCGCGAACGGCCTGTGCGGTAGCAGCGCGCAATGCGGCCTGCGCGAGGGGTTTCACATCAGCCACGCGAAGCGCCCGAACGACCGCTTTCGCCTGCGGGATCGCGCTTACATTCATGCTCAATTCATCGACGCCCAGGCCGACCAGGATGGGTATCGCCGCGGGGTCGGCAGCGATTTCCCCGCAAACGCCAGCCCACTTGCCATGCTGGTGCGCCGCAGCAACGACTTCCGCTATCAGGCGCAACACGGCGGGATGAAGCGCGTCGCTGAGATGGCTCAGGTGGGGGTTGCCGCGCTCTGCGGCCAGGGTGTATTGTGTGAGGTCGTTCGTGCCAATGCTGAAAAAATCGACCAGGGGCGCCAGTGTTTGCGCCATCAACGCCGCCGCCGGCGTCTCAACCATGATCCCTACCTGCATCGGCCAACTATGCTCAACGCCGTCTGACAGGAGCGTGGTACGCGCTTGTTCGATGAGCTTGCGCGCCTGCTCAAGCTCCTCCACAAGTGTGATCATGGGCAGGAGGATGCGCAGGGTGTTGCCGACCCCGGCGCGCAGAATCGCGCGCGCCTGCGGGATGAATAACTCAGGATGAATCAGTGACAACCGGATGGCGCGCACGCCCAGGAAGGGGTTCGCTTCAACCGGCAAGGCGAGGTAGGGAATCGATTTGTCGCCGCCGATGTCCAGCGTGCGAACGATCACCGCGCGCCCTTCCATTGCGGTTGCGATCTGCCTCAAGGTCGCAACCTGCTCCTCTTCAGTTGGCGCAACGGCGCGGGTCAGATACAGAAACTCAGTGCGCAACACGCCGACCGCTTCGGCGCCGTTTGCGACGGCTACATTGGCGTCTGCGAGGCCGCTCAGGTTGGCAGCGATCTCGACTCGCTGACCATCTTTAGTGGTCGTGATGATCTGGCTGCTCTGCCGCAAGCGCTCACGTTCTGTCAGCCAGGCGGCGCGGCGCTTTGTGAGTTGCGTCACGACTTCGCCGGGCGGGTTGATCCACAGATGGCCAGACGCGCCATCCAACCCGATGATCGTCCCGTCGCGTGCATCACTGAGCAGGTCACTGGCACCTGCCACAGCCGGTATGCCGAGGGCGCGCGCCAGGATGGCCGCGTGCGAAGTCGCGCTCCCCGCGCCGCTGATCAAGCCAAGAACCCATGCAGGGTCCACTTGTGCAATCTGTGTTGGCGTGAACTCATCATTCCACAAGATGGAGGGTTCAGCCGGTTCAGCCCTCGCGTCCATGGCGTCGCCTGTTAACGCAACCAGCACCTGTGCGCCGACATCCTCGACATCGGTCGCCCTTTGGCGCTGGTATGGATCAGATAAGCCGCGATAGTCCGTCGCCAGGGCGTCAATGGTTGTTTTCCAGCCAGCTTCGGCGCGCATGCCGTCTGTGAAGATGGCTTCGCGCGCGCCCGACAACACTGCGTCATCTGTAAGGATCAGGCGATGGGCGGTAAAAATCTCGCCCGGTTGCTCACCCGCAAGCGCGCGCATGTGTTTACTTTGAGCGTCGATGGCGTAACCTGTTTGTGTGATGGCGCGCTGTAGTCTTTGCCACTCCTGTTGCGGCGACAGGGTTGTGGGGTTTGTGGGTATGGCCGCGTTTGCAGTGCGCATGCGTCGCAAGGGTCCAATCGCAATGCCCTCTGAAACCGGAATTGCGCGCAGCCCGGCGCCGGGGGTGTCAGCAGTAGTTGAGGCGTCGGAAAAGGGAAATGGCGCTGCTGTTGGCGCCGCTGGATTATCGCCAAACCCGCTTTCCACCAGTTGCCGCAACGCGTCCAGTGCCGGTTGCGCCTGCGGGCCCTGGGCCGAAATCGTGATGGCATCGCCTTGTGCTGCGCCAAGCGTCGCCAGTTTATTCAGGCTTTTACCGGATACCGCCATATTCCCCGCGCCGGCTTTTTGCACCTGCACATCGGCGTCGAAACGGGCGACCGTCTGCACGAACCGCGCGGCGGGTCGCGCGTGCAGCCCGTTCGTGTTCGGCAGAATGAGCGTGACATCTTGCGGGCCGGTGCTGACTGGTGCAGGCACGTCGCTGTTTACCGTGGACTCAATGGCGCTGATTCCCAGGTGGGTTTGCTTGGGGATTAAAGCCCCTGTCGCTTCTGCTTCCACGCCCTCAATGGGGGTTCCCAGACCCGCTGCAATCGCTGCAGAAATAGCGCCTTCGACCAAAGGCGCCGGACACAGTCGAACATGCGCGCGCGCGTCTTCAGTCAGGAAGTCCAGCGCCATCTCGGCGCTCAAGATGGCGCTGCCCATATCCATCAAGACCAGCACGCCATCAGGGCTATCTACCGATTGAATCGCTTCGCTGATCTCGATGGCGTCTGTGCCGAGCTCTTGCCGATCGTCGCCGACGCCCGCGGCGATTGCGAGCCGCACGGACGGCGAAGCCACCTGTCGCACCAGGTCGACTACTGCCTCAGCCAGAGGGCGACTGTGCGACACGATGACAAGACTTACCATTTCCGCGCCTGCACCTGCGGTTGTGCTAACGCGGCGGCTGCGGTCTTGAACAGCAAATAGGTTGAAGTCGCTCCGGGGTCGATGTGACCCGCGCTGCGTTCACCGAGGTAACTGGCGCGCCCCTTCCGCGCGATCAGCGGGAGCGTCGCCTCCATGCCGTCCTCGGCAGCTTTGGCCGAGGCGCGTAGCGCGTCTGCAAGGGAGAGTCCCGCAACTGCCGCGTCCTTGAGCGCCTGTACCGCCGGGATCAATGCGTCGAGCATCGTCTTGTCGCCTGCGGCGGCCTTCCCGCGCGCGACGACCGCTTTGGCGGCTGCATCCATCATGACGATCCAATCTTGCAAGGTGAGTTGTGTCTTGCCGGCGCATGCTTGCGCTGCTTGCAGGAAAATGGTGCTGTAGAGGGGGCCGCTCGCGCCGCCGACGGTGGAGAGCAACGTCATGCCGGTTGTTTTCAGCACCTGGCTGATGTCGGTTCCGCCAGCTTGTAGTTTTGCGCTGACAGCCTTGAAGCCGCGATCCATGTTTGCGCCATGGTCGCCATCACCGATGGCAGCATCCAGTTCAGTCAACATCGCGCGATTCTCGGAGATGGCGCGGGCATAGGCCAGAATCCACGCCACGACCTCGTCCAAGGTGATTACGGTGTTGCTCATGGTTCTGGTTTAGATGCCCCAGCGCATGCCGACTGTCCGCACCGGCGCATCCCATAAGGCGGTTAGGTCGTCCGTGAGCTTGAGCAGCGTGATCGAACAGCCCGCCATCTCAAGGCTGGTGATGTACGGCCCGACCAGGCTGCGCGTCACTTTCAGGCCGTTTTTTGCGGCAATCTCTGCTGCCTTGCGATACACAATATACAACTCGGTCAGCGGCGTGCCGCCCATACCGTTGACGAACAGCAGCACGTCGTCGCCGGGCTTAAGACCCAGATCAGACATCACGGGCTCCATCAGCATTTCCGCGACAGCATCGGCGGGTTGCAGCTTGACGCGCCGGCGCCCTGGTTCTCCGTGAATGCCGATTCCTATTTCCATCTCGTCATCCGGCAGTTCGAACATGGGGTGACCGACGTGCGGGACGGTGCAGGAGGTCAACGCCATGCCCATGCTGCGACCCTGGGCGTTGACCTGCCGGCACAGGGCAGCCACCTGCGGGAGAGAACGCCGTTGCTCTGCTGCCGCGCCAGTGATTTTCTCGGCGAGCACCGTCAGCCCAACACCCCGTCGCCCGGCGGTGTACAGGCTGTCATTCACGGCCACGTCATCATCGATGATCACCGACTCGACTGCGATCCCTTCATCGCGCGCCAGGTCGGACGCCATCTCGAAGTTCATCAAGTCGCCGGTGTAGTTCTTGATGATGTACAACACGCCCGCGCCGCCATTCACCGCCCTGGTGGCTTCAAGCATCTGATCCGGCGTGGGGCTGGTGAAGATCGCGCCCGGGCAGGCGGCATCGAGCATGCCAAGGCCGACGAACCCGCCGTGCAACGGCTCGTGTCCGCTGCCGCCACCGGAGAGGATGCCGACCTTGCCGGTAACCGGTGCATCGACACGCACAATAGTGGCGGGGGACATAGTCACGCGCACCAGATCTGCATGTGCAGCCGCGAACCCTTCGAGCGATTCGCGCACGACGTCGTCAGGATGATTGATCAGCTTTTTCATTTCTGTAAGGGATTGTAGAGCGCTTCGGAAGCTTGTCAAGAAATGGCGGCCTGGCATTCTGGCGAACGAGTTGCGGCCTGTTGCTGTAAAATATCGTTATGGAAACCAAACTGCAAGAACTAAAAACCCTGCTCATGGAGGCCAATGACCTCGAAATGGCGGGTGCGTTGTTGAATTGGGATCAGTCCACCTACATGCCCTCCGGCGGCGCTGAGGCGCGTGGGCGTCAATTAGGGACGCTTGCCAAACTCGCGCATGAGAAGGCCACGGACCCGGCGATTGGCCGGCTGCTTGATGCGTTGCGACCGTTTGAGGAAAGCCTGCCCTTCGACTCCGACGACGCCAGCCTGATTCGCGTCACGCGGCGTCAGTACGAGCGCGCCACGAAGGTCCCGGCGGCGTTTATGGCCCGCATCAACACACATATGGCCGAGAGCTATGTCGCGTGGACACTTGCGCGCCCAGCCAATGACTTCAAGAAGGTGCAGTCCTCGCTGGAGACAACGCTCGATCTCAGCCGTGAACTCGCTAACTACTTTCCCGGTTACGCTCATATTGCCGACCCGCTGATCGATTTTGCGGACTATGGCATGAGCGCCGTCAGCGTCCGCGCGGTCTTCACAGAGTTGCGCGACCAGCTCGTGCCGATTGTGCAGGCGATCACGTCGCAGGCGCCCGCGGATGATGCGTGTCTGCACCAGCGTTACCCCGAAGACAAGCAACTGGCTTTTGGCCTCGAAGTGATCAAACGATTCGGGTTTGATTTCGAGCGCGGCCGGCAGGACAAGACCCATCACCCGTTCATGACCAAGTTCTCGCTGGGCGACGTTCGAATCACCACGCGTGTGAAGGAAAACGACCTGGGCGAGGCGATTTTCAGCACGATGCACGAATCAGGGCATGCCATGTATGAACTGGGCATCAACCGTGACTATGAGGGCTCGCCATTGGGCGGCGGAACATCCTCCGGTGTGCATGAGAGCCAGTCGCGCACCTGGGAGAACCTGGTTGGGCGCAGCCTCGGTTTCTGGCAGTTCTTCTATCCCAGGTTGCAGGACTACTTCCCGGAGCAACTGAAGTCGGTGTCACTGGACACGTTCTACCGCGCGATCAATAAGGTGCAACGGTCGCTCATCCGCACGGATTCAGACGAGGTGACCTACAACCTGCACCCGATCATCCGCTTCGATCTTGAGTTGCAGTTGCTCGAAGGCAGTCTGGCGGTGCGCGATCTGCCCGAAGCCTGGCGCGCCCGCTACACGTCGGACATTGGCATTACGCCGCCTGACGACAAGGACGGCGTTCTGCAGGATGTGCACTGGTTCGGCGGGCTCATTGGCGGCGCTTTCCAGGGCTACACGCTTGGGAATATCCTGAGCGCGCAGTTCTTTGCAGAAGCGTTGAAAGCCCATCCCGAAATTCCAGCCCAGATCGCATCCGGCGAATTCGGTGTGTTGCACAACTGGCTGAAGACGAGTATCTACCAATACGGATCAAAGTACACCGCGAGCGAACTCATCCAGCGCGTGACAGGCGGGCCGTTAAGCATCGCGCCCTACATCAACTACTTGAAGACGAAATACCAAGCGCTATACGCTGGCGTCTAGCGGGAGAGTCAATTCCATTAATCGACTGTTGAAGCCACCTGATTCCCCATCGGGTGGTTTTTTGTTGTCCAAATGCCGTAGATCCAGGGAAATCAGGCGGTCCATCGACCGAGCCTCGCTGAGACAGTGTTGTGGAGGCGCGGGTTACATTCTGGTAGAGTTCAGCTTCAGTATCAACGAGAAGGAATGGAGGAGCCGTTTGGCTTCCATAAAATCGTCAAGGCGAAGAATCATGAGATTATTGCTCACTTCTGGTGGCGTTAAAAACAAGAGCATCC